>CAYWYT010000039.1:0-13255 GCA_964462665.1 uncultured Woeseiaceae bacterium
GCACGTCATGACGTTTCATCAGGTCGCGTGCGGACAGGTCGTTGAGTATCGTTAACCCCGCCACGTAGTCCATGGCAGTCGATTCACTCACCCGGTAAGCTTCCTTGCCAATGACGAGGGCAATTTCGGCTTCCCAATCTAGTTGTTTGGAGTATTCAGGTATGTGGACGGTCGCGCCGCTGCGGACCAGAGTGGGGCCGGGCGGTTTGAGGAAAAAGAACGGACGCATATTGTCCTTGTCCGGTTTCTTGCCCGTCATTTCCTCAAGATGGTCGACGTAATTGGCACCCGCGCAGTACAACGCTTGTGGGTTACTCACCGGGGTCTCCAGTGTAACGTCGTCGAGCGGTGTACCTTGCAGTCCGGAGTCGCTGATCGTCTGTGCGGCGAGCCGCAGCACCTCTTTGTGTTCTTCCCACTCTCGCAGAAGTGAAAGCATGGAATCTGCAGGTAGTTTAATGTCCGGAATTTTGGCGTTTACGGATGTAAAGCTGAACACCGATTGTCCAACAATCATTCCCGGCACAACCGGACCATCGCCGACGCTGAAGCTGCAAAGTTGGTAGCCTGTCATTCCAAATCCTTATCGTAGACCAGTTGCTTGATAGTCTCGCGGCGCACGAAATAACGCTACGTCGGTGGACAATAGCAAAGCGGTCGGTTTCAATTGGACAGGAAGCATGAGCGAACTCTCGGATGGCCGACAAGATCTTCATGTTACGTGCCCAGACAAAAAATGTATACTGGTGAGGGTACTTTCAAGTTGGCTAGGCGGCAGGTAGATGGTCGCAAGCTTCTCATTATCTTAATTCAAAAATGGCGGTGGTAGTTATGAAAAACGATGCTTTCGAAGCCGTTCCGATGCGGCCACAAAGTATCAGAAAGCGTGCCGCGATTTTGGCCGGCGCCAAGGCCGTTTTTCTTGAGCGGGGGTATGGTGCGGCAAACATGGATGTCATCTCGGAGCGAGCCGATGTGTCCAAACGAACTTGCTACAAGCATTTCAACAGCAAGTACGAGCTGTTTGACGCCGTTGTGCGCCGTCTTTGTACGAACGTCATGCCAGAAGAGGAAGAATTCGAGACTTATAATAAAATGCCGATCGAAGAGGCCCTGCACACGCTTGCTATCCAGTTCCTGGGAAGGATCTACCGTCCCGATCAGCTCGCCCTCTTCAGGACAGTCATCGCCGAGGTGCGGCAGTTCCCGGAACTTGGGGGCGTATTTTTCGACGGTCCGATTTCTGGTTCCGAGAAAATCATAGAAAAGTATTTCATGCGCGAGGTGAATCGCGGCGGTCTGATATTCGCGAACTCGAAGCATGCCGCCGCACAATTTCTTGGCTTGCTAAAAGGTAATATGCAGCTGCGCCTCCTATTCATGAGGCGCAAGCGCGCCACCGCGCGTGAAATCGAGGAGCAAGCACGCTCGGCTGTTCATCTGTTTCTTTACGGTGCGCTTCCCAGAAAGTAGTTCAACCTCGGAAACTGATTAGTGCCCCGACATCAATTTGACGGTGCGCTTGTCGCGCCCGCCCGTGCCCCAGACATTGGCGTTATCTGGCCCGGGTTTCCAAGCTTTCGGCGCCCACTCGGTTCCTTCCGGAGTCTGGATAAGTTCCGACGTGTATTCGACGACGTAGCCATCGGGAGACTCGAAATAGCAGAAACAATTCCCGCCCGGGCCGTGACGTCCGGGCCCCCAGAGTGGCTCGATGCCCTGCAAGTGCATCTTGCTGACGCAGCGCATCATTGCATCCAGATCCGCAACCTGAAAAGCGACGTGATTCAGCGATGAGTTGTCGCATTTCTCGATTCCGAGGCAATGATGCTCCTGGTTGCCCTTCATGAAAAAGAAGAGATCCGGTTCGTACCAGTCGGCGAGTTCGAATCCAAGATTCTCTACATAGAAATCTCGCAGCGCAACGTTGTCCGGGGAGTTGAAAACGAAATGGCTCATCCTCTCCGGAGCGTACAGAGTGGAGTCTTCTTCTTTGGATGGTCCTGATATTGCAGAGAGCTCAACGCGGTTGCCGTCCGGGTCCTGCAGGTGAAACCCGTAATAATCGCCGGGCAATGCAAGCCGCCCGGGCTCATCGAGCAGCGTGATGCCACGTGACCCTAGATCCGCATAAGCGTTATCGACTTCCGCTTCGGTTTTGAGCGCAAATCTGGCGGTGTCGATTCCGCGCGCATCGGCCTCCACGAGTCCGAGAACACACGGTTCCGAGCCAGAGCCAACAAAAAAAACACGGTCGTCACTTGCCGACTCGATGCGCTTCAGGCCCCAAAGATTGCCGAAAAACTCGGTCGACTTATCGATCTGGACAGTCTTGAGAATCAGGCCCCTCAGGCCACTGACTTTAGTCATTGTGAATATCTCCTATCTAATTTTCCAGTTAGTACACGTACTAGTGTACTTTTTGATAGAGCGTATGTAAACTGCGGAGGATACTTACGAAATCCACACACAGGGGAAAGGGATGTCGCAATCCAGATTACTATCCGCAACGATATTGACGTTGATCGGTCTTGTTTCAACGGTGTCTGCACAGGACGCAGGTGTACTTGACGAGATCACCGTCACTGCTCAGAAACGGGCGGAGTCCATCCAGGACGTATCGATATCGATGGCTGTGCTAGACAGCGATGCGGTTGACCAGACTCGGGAACTCAATGACATAATTTCGCTGGTTCCGAATGTTGCCTTGACCGGTTTTAGCCAAAATCAAAATGTCATCACCATTCGTGCCGTTGGCTCAGGCGATGACGGTGCCGCAGGCGATGCTGCTACGGCGGTTCACTACGACGGGATCTTTGTGGCGCGCGATGGTGCGCGTGACATCGTGCCTTTCGATATGGCCCGCGTTGAGATTCTCCGAGGCCCGCAAGGCACGCTGTATGGAAAGAATGCAGTCGCCGGCGCGGTCAATTATGTGCCGAATCGTCCGGACGGCGAATTTGATGCATCAGTTCAACTGACGGCAGGCAGCGACAGCCTGTTCGAATTGCGCGGTATGGTGAACGGCTCGCTAGGCGAAACGGCAAGCGGCCGCCTGGCATTCAATACGACCGACCGGGACGGGTATTCCACGAATCTGCTAACAGGCAATGACATCGGAGGGTTGGAAAACCGTTCGATTCGGGGTGGATTGAAGTTTGAGCCGAGCGATACATTCGACATTTACATCGGTGCGGATTTCTCGACGGACGACGGCAGTGGGCACGCCCGTAAGCTGGACCCGAATTTCGGTGATAAGTTTCTACCTATACCGTTCATTCCCGGTATCCCGAATACAGTGTCGGACGTCCACAAAATTGAAGTAAACACGGACGGTAACTTCGAACGCGACATTGCAGGCCTTACTCTAGAGCTGAACAAGGACCTGGGAGCTGGTGTTTTGACCTGGTTGTCCGGGTATCGTGAATTGAGCTATTCAACATTTTATGACCTCGACGGATCGGCGCAGGATTGGGTAGTGCAGAACATCGACGAGGATAGCGATCAGATTTCGACAGAATTGCGGTTCGCGTCGGCGCCAGCCGATGTCGGCGGATTTGAGTATGTCGCTGGTCTTTTCTATATGACGGTGGACACCGATCGCCATGAGTTCAACGACTTTTATGACGGTCTGATCAATCCGTTCGCGCCTGGAGCTCCACCGATCGACACACGCGTGTCCTGGATCCAGGCGAATAAGACCGACTCGTTTGCCGCATTTGCTGAGTTCAAGTTCCAGATGTCTGAGAGATTTGCCCTGCGCGTGGGCGGACGATTTAGCGAAGATAAAAAGGACTTCACGATGACGACGACATGTAGTAATCATGCTGGCGTTGTCTTTACGCGCGGACCGGATATTCCAGTACCACCATTCCAGACGGGCGGTCCTGGTCTCGCCGGAACGTGCCTTGCCAATGTTGTGGTGCCGTCATTCACCCAGGCGACTTACGATGCCGCCGCATCCGACAGCTGGTCAAATTTTAGTGGCAAAATCGCGCTGGAGTACTCGCCCTCGGATGACATGCTTTTTTACCTGACCTTCAACCAGGGCTTCAAGAGTGGTGGATTCCCACCGTCTGGCACAACGCAATTAGTTGCAGAGACGCCATTCTTCGAGGAGCTTGCCGACAACGTCGAATTGGGTAGCAAGACAACGTTTGCTGATGGTCGGATTAACCTGAACGTCGCATTGTTCTTTACAGATTACAATGATCTGCAAGTTGGTGTCCTCGATCCCGTTAGCGGCGCACTGTTCATCGAGAATGCGGCCGATGCGACCAGCAAGGGTGTTGAAGTAGACTTTGCCTATAGCGCCAACGATGTGTTCACGCTATATGCGAGCTACGCTTTTACCGATGCGACCTACGATGATTTTATCAATGGCGGCGTCGACGTCTCCGGCGAGCCGCTACGTGGCCCGAAAAACTCGGGCAACCTCAGGGCGGAGTTTGATTGGGGTGTCGGGGCGGGTGGATCCATGATTTTCGCCGCCGAAGTAAATTATAAAGACGAATTTTATCAGCTACCCGTAGATCCAAGGCAGTTGTTCCCTGCACGGACATTGGTTAACGCCAACCTCCGCTATGTGTCGGCCAACGGCAATTGGGACGTGTTCTTATGGGGACGCAACCTGACCGATGAGGAAGAGGTACTGCAAACGGTGCCGCCACCGGGCGGACTTTCAGCGCGCTTGTATGGCCCGCCGACGACCTATGGTGCCACCTTCACCTGGCGATATTGATGAACCATGTCCGGGCTGCCAGCTGTGCGATCGTGCTGTTGGCAGCCTGGGCTACTCCATCGCAGGCCAACGAGGTCGAGCCGGCGATTCGTGTCACTTTGCTCGGCACCGGCACGCCAGCCGTACGTGCTAACCGGTCGGGCCCCGCGACGCTGGTTGAGGCGGGCGGCGATGTGCTGTTATTCGATGCGGGTCGTGGCACGACCACACAGCTCGGCAAGGCAGGTATGGCCTTTCCTCGCGTGGACAAGCTGTTTCTTACACACCTGCATTCAGATCACGTTTCGGGCGTGCCGGATTTGTTGCTAAGCGGCTGGGTCATGGGACGCCGCGAGCTACCGCTGCGGGTATGGGGACCTGAGGGTACGCAGCCAATGATGGAGCACCTGCGTGAAGCGTATAAGTATGATATTTGGTTGCGTTCCAACTTAAATACGTTGGAGCCCGACTTGCCATCCCTTGCTGCGAAAGGCGCGAACGTTGATGTCGAAGAGATCACCGAAGGCGTTGTTTACAGCAATAACGGTGTGACGGTTACGGCATTCGATGTGGACCACAGCCCGGTAGAGCCGGCTTTCGGTTTTCGGGTCGACTACGGTGGGTACTCCGTTACAATTTCCGGTGACACTGTGTACTCGGAAAATCTCATTAAACACGCCAAAGGCACGGATGTTCTGATTCACGAGGTGGCGTACGGGACGCCGGAGGAGATGAAGAATCCTTTTCGAAAGGCGATTGTCAATTATCACACTTCGCCGACCGACGCAGGCCGGATCTTTGCCCGCGTGCAGCCCAGGCTTGCAGTCTTTACGCACATCATCACGTCTGATCCGGCCAATGATGCTGTCCTCATACCGACCACGGCCAAGACGTATGCCGGTGAAATTATCGTAGGACAGGATCTGACCAAGATAGAAATAGGGGACCAGGTGTCCATTGTTGAAAAAGACCGATAACAACAAATAAAGCGGAGTCAGATCAGCGTGAACAATTCACCAAGAAATTCAATTTATCCCGGCTGGTACCAGGTCGGTGCGACGTCTGTAGGCACGGGTCTCAGTTTCATCGTCATTGCTATCGTCTGCTTTAGTATCTTCGTCAAGCCACTGCAAGACGAGTTTGGCTGGGCCCGTAGCCAAATCGCACTCGCGCTTACGATTACAACTTTCGTCCAGGCACTGATCAACCCCTTCCTTGGTGCGCTGCTCGATCGCTGGGGCGTACGCCGGGTGTTGTTGCCGTCGATCGTCCTGATGGGCTTGACCATAGCGTCGGCCTATTTTCTCACAGACTCTCTCTGGCACTTTTACCTGATTTATCTGCTGATAACGTTCCTGGGTGCAGGTACAGGTGCGATTGTCTATTCTCGACTGTTGGTGAACTGGTTTGATCGAAGGCGCGGTCTCGCGTTGGGCATCGGGCTGTCGGGCATCGGATTGGGGGCGGCGCTTATTGGGCCCCTGTTGCAAAAGCTGATAGATATCTACAGTTGGCGCGAGGCCTACCTGGCCTTCGCTGCCCTGGTGTTGCTGGTCTCGCTACCAGTCGCCGTGCTGATGACAAAGGACACGCCAGCGGATGCGGGGCTGAGTCCGGACGAGGCGGATCCATCGGTTAGTAAGTCTGGCGATTCCAGGCAACCCATCAATCTATCGATGGCACAGGCCGTCCGCATACGTCAGTACCCTCTCATGCTGGCCGCGTATTTATGTTTTGGTATTGGCATCGGCGGTATCGTTGCGCACCTTTTCCCGATGATGCTGGACCAGGGAATTTCGTCGAACCTGGCGGCGACAGCTGCCGCTGTAATGGGGCTGTCGATGATCGTCGGTCGCATCGGTTGCGGCGTTTTGATGGACCGTTTCTACGCACCCGTCGTAGCGGCATTCTTTATGGGCTTGCCCGCCATCAGCATACTGCTCTTTGCAACCGGTATTACTTCTTTCAATGTGTTGGTTGCGGCCCTGTTCATTGGCCTCGGCGTGGGTGCCGAGTTCAACTCAATCGCGTTTCTGATCAGCCGTTATGTCGGGTTGAAGAACTTTGGCAAGATCTACGGTCACATCTACGCGATATTCCAGTTCGGACACGGTATCGGTCCTATTTCGATGGGCATAGCGTTTGATCGTACGGGCGAGTACACGGCCATGCTTTGGGTAGCGCTGGTTCTGGTTGTCATCGGAGCGATCCTGACTGCAATGCTAGGGGAGTACCGTGATGATCGATAGAGTGTCTCTCAACAAAGGTCCGAGTCTATGAAAGCAGCAATCAAGACGTTTGACGGCATCGTCGTCAGTGACGAACAGATTCGAATGCGTGACGGCGTGACGCTGTCGGCGCGTGTATACCGGCCGAACGGTACGGGACCTTTTCCGGTGCTTTACTGCGCTTCACCATACCAGTACGACACGGATCATCTGCCCGACAGCTCATTGTTTCCCTGGTACGAGGTGGGGCCGCTTGAATGGTATGTCAAAGAGCAGGGTTACGCATTTGTGCATCTGGATGTTCGTGGTGCCGGCCACTCGGAGGGCGAGTGGGACCCGTGGAGCATGGCAGAGCGCGAAGATCATCGGGAAGTTCTCGACTGGATCGCTGCTGCTGATTGGAGCACCGGCAAGATCGGCGCTTATGGTCAGTCCTACTACTGCATGACGCAATGGCTTATGGCCGTTAGCGGAACAGACAAGCTCGCTTGCCTGGGTGCTTTTGACGGCGCCGCCGATTTCTACCGACACTTCACGTACCGCGGTGGAATCGCAAACACTTTTTTCAATTTTTGGGTCAACCTTGTTGTGATGTCGAACGGCACGCGCATGGATCCGACTGCCACGCGACGCATCATACGGAACCCGATGCCGGATATTGTTGAACACAATACCGACGATGAATTCTGGCGCTCACGTTCACCGATCTGGGGCCTTGATCAAGTCGACATACCGTTGTACAGCGTCGGCGTATGGGGTAAACGCGACCTGCATCTGCAGGGCAACCTCGATGGTTATGCTCTGGCCAGGGGCGACAAGAAACTCCTTGTCATCAATCCGGAGAACGTAATCCAGGCGCACCATATATACACGACGGCCGCGTTCCACGAAGAATACCTTCTGCCGTTCTACGATTTCTATTTAAAGGGAATCGACAATGGCTGGCAGGAAAACACACCGGACGTGAAGTATTGGGTCTATGGGCGAGATGAGTATCGCGAGGACACTAACTGGCCGCCGACAGCCGCGTCGGGCGCGCAGGTCTACTACCTGAATGAAGGGTCGACCGGCTCGATCAATTCTCTGAACGACGGTCGTTTGACCGAAGCAGCGCCACAAGATGTAAGCGGTGGGACGGAGTTCTCCTATCCGGACCTGCACTGGCACATCGGCAATGTTTCATTTGGCAAATTTGGCCCGGACGCGCAACGCTTCAATACTACGTTTACGACGGATGTACTGCAGGACGATCTCGAGGTCGTCGGCCATCCCATGCTCGAGCTGTATGTATCCTCGACTCAGATCGATACCGACATTATTATTAAATTGCAGGAACAATTGCCGCTTGATGAGGAATCGGTTACCGCTGGTAAGCAGCCTGCGTCGGTGATGGTATCCAAGGGGTGGCTCAAGGCATCCCACCGCGCGATCGACGAGTCTATGAGTGCAAAACTGGATCGTCCTATATTCAGCCACGACGACGTGCAACCGCTCGAGCCCGGCGAGGTCTACAAACTCGAGATCAGCCTGACAGCCTGTGCGCATCTCTTCAAGCGCGGCAATCGCATTCGACTCGACCTTTCCAATGCGGATTCTGGCGTCACCGATGCCCAATTCGCGTCCGTATACCATTGGGAAAAGGTGGGCACGGATACCTATCACCACTCACCAAAGCATCCATCCAACATCAAGTTTCCAATCGTCACAGAATAGGAAGCAAAGGATAAGAAATGACCAAGAGAGTTGGATTCATAGGCCTGGGAAACATCGGTCGGCCGATGTCGAAGAACCTGCTAGACAGCGGCTTCGACGTGGTCGGATTCGACATCGATTTAAACCCAGAGCTGCTTCCCAGTTCGGGACGACGGGCGGCATCTGTGCAGGAGGTCGGTCGCGACTGCGACATCATCATCCAGAGCCTACCGACGGCCGAGGCCATTAAGGCAACCGCTAGCGCACTGCTGGAGGTAGCGCATGACGGGCAGGTGCTCATCGATATTAGTAGTTATCCGTTGGCCGAGAAGCAGGAGCAGGCACTGCGACTCGCTGACAAGGGCATCACGATGATCGACTGTGAGATCAGTGGTCTGCCGTTCATGGTCGGGAATCGCACGGCAGTCATCTACCAGTCTGGTGACAAGAAAACGATCGATGGCGTTGCTGACGTATTCAATGCGATGGCTGGAAAATGTTTATATCTGGGCGAATTCGGTGTGGCGACGAAAATGAAACTTCTCGCGAATGCTATGGTGTCGACACACAATGTCATCGCCGCGGAGGTGCTGAACCTGGCGTCGCGGATTGGCATTGATCAGGAGTTGGCTGTGCAGGCCCTGGGGCCGGGTGCGGGCGGTTCTGCGACGTTTAAGAACAAAGCGCCAATCATGATAGCGCGTGACTTCGATCGCGGTGCCGGCCCGTTTCGCCACATGTTCACTTACCTGGATCGGTTCACTTCAATGGCTCGGGATGTCGGTGCCAGCACGCCTGTTATTGATGAAGCCAAAAGGCTTTTTGATGTTGCACAAGAACAAGGCCGTGCCGATCAGGATATCGCGGCAGCAATCGAAATTATTGAAGCGCAGAGCAAGTGATTTACACAGGGATGTCCAAGAATGACTGATGAAAAAGACGAAATTAATAAGCTCAAAGAGAAGATGTGGCAACGAAGCTACTATGTCATTTTCAGGGCTCTGGTCGATCCAAGCCGGATCCCGCCGGTCATGTTAGAGCACTACCAATGGATCATCGGACTAGAGAAGGCGGACAAGGTGTTGTTATCCGGCCCGCTCTACAAGAAGTCTGACGGACCTGGTGTTGGCATGACGGTCCTGCGGGTCGACAGTTTTGAAGATGCCGAAGCTATCGCCGCCACTGATCCATTTGTCATTGCAGGTGCGATGACATTCGAGATAGAGCGTTGGCAAATCAACGAAGGACGCGTAAACATGTCGATCGATTTCTCTGATCAGACATTTTCGGCGTCGTAACAGGAGTCTTGCAGCAATATGCGAATGAAATACGCCAGTCCCGAAAATATCGCCGACGTCCAGGCCGCCCTCGAGGGCACCAAAGAGATGCTCGGATTTGTTCCCAATTCCCTGCTCATCATGGCGCACCGCCCGAATCTCGTGCGTGCGTTCGCAGGCCTGTCACGTGAAGTGTTCACGGGTGCCGAGCTCGACCGGGAACTCTTAAACATGGTTGCTCATATGGCGAGTTCGGCAGCAGGTTGCACGTACTGCCAGGCACACACGGCGTCAAAAATTGCCGATGGCGGTGAGGTGTCGGAGAAAGTGAAAAAAATGTGGGAATTCGAGCAGTGCGATCTATTCTCGGACGCGGAAAGGGCAGCGTTGCGGCTGGCACGCGACGGTGCGTTCGTACCCAACCAAGCCACCGACGAGCACTTCGAAGACCTCAAACAGCATTACACTGAGCGGCAGATCGTCGATATCATTGCGGTTATCAGCATGTTCGGCTTTCTGAATCGCTGGAATGACACGCTGGCAACGCCGCTGGAGAAAGAACCATTAGAGGTTGCGCAGCAATTGTTGACGGAGCGCGGCTGGGAGGCAGGCAAGCACTCCTCGTCGTAGGTGCCGGAGAAAATAATGCAGCCAAAAGTATCTAGCTATAAGAAAATCGCCATAGAAGAGGCATTTGTCACTCAGGAGATTGTCGATGAGTGGGCCAAAATAATTGCCGCAGGCTGTCCCGGCGAGCCGGGCTTTAAGATGATGGCCGACACTATTCTGGCAGATGGCCCCGGTACCCGAATTATTCACAATCGACTCATCGATTTGGGTGAAGGGCGCATCAAAGACATGGACGCCAGCGGTATCGATATGCAAGTCATTTCGATCACGTCTCCTGGCGTCCAGGTGTTGGAAGGTGCTCTGGCGCATGAGCTCGCAGTCATGGCCAACGACAAATTGGCCGCCGCGATTAGTTCCTATCCGGAACGCTTTGCCGGGCTCGCGGCCGTGGCACCACAAGAGCCAATCCTTGCCGCTATCGAACTTGAACGTGCAGTGAATACCCTCGGACTGAAAGGTGCGTTGATAAACTCCCATACCAATGGTGAGTACCTGGATGACGAGAAATATTGGCCCATCCTGGAGGCTGCCAACGCACTTAAAGTACCCATCTATCTTCACCCGCGCACGCCGGCTCAAAGTATGGTCACACCTTACCTTGACTATGGATTGTACTTCGCTGGATGGGGGTTTGCGGCAGAGACCAGTCTCCACGCTCTGAGACTTATTATGAGCGGGGTATTCGATAGGTTCCCGGACTTACTCATTATCCTGGGGCATATGGGCGAGGGCATTCCGTATTATCTGGAACGGATAGACAACCGCTATTTGTTGCAGGTAAAAATTGGCGCCGTTAAGGAAATGAAGAAATTACCAAGCGAATATTTTAAAGATAATTTCGTTATCAGCACCTCGGGTGTGGTTCAACAATCTTCCTTACAACTGGCGCACGAAGAACTAGGCACTGATCGAATTTTATTTGCAGGCGATTACCCGTATGAGTCAGTAGAGGCAGCTGTCCAGTTTATGGACAATGCGAAATTAACAGATCAGGAAAAGCACAAGATATATCACGGCAACGCAGAGCGAATTTTCGGTATTTAAATTCCCACCGAAATTCAGAATGTTCCTATTTTCGGCGCTCTAAGAGCAACTCGTATGCAATAGTTAAGAATCAAGAAGCGCAGGCATCATTCAACATCGGAAGATCCTTCACTATCAAGCTGCTCGAATTTATCCGCCATCGTAGGGTTGCGCCGAGTCAGCTTCTTAATCGTTACATCCTGAGCCTTGTTGTTTGCCAGACGAAGGTTCCGATCCGTTCCGAGCAGAGCGTCCTTTGTCTTCTGTAAATGATCGATTGACTTATCAATCTCATCGATCGCCGTCTGAAATTTCCTGGACGCAAGATCATAGTTCTTCGCGAACGCGGTCTTGAATGTCTCGAGATCATTCTCAAAGTCGGTGATGTCGACGCTCTGTGCTTTAACGAGCGCAAGCTCCGTCTTGTATTCAAGCGATTTCATAGCCGCGTTACGCAGCAGTGTGATGATGGTGATAAAGAACTGCGGCCGGATGATGTACATCTTCGGGTAGCGGTGAAATACATCGACGATCCCGGAATTGTAGAGCTCACTGTCGGGTTCGATCAGGGACACCAGCACTGCGTATTCGCACCCTTTCTCAGTACGGTCCTTGTCGAGTTCTTTTAAAAAGTCCTCGTTCTTCTTTTTTGTTGCGGTGGTATCGCTTTCGTTCTTCATCTCAAACATGATCGAAACGATCTCGGTACCTGCCTCGTCTGAGTCGCGAAAAATGTAGTCGCCCTTGCTGCCGGTACTTGCGTCGTTGTCCTTCTCGAAATAGGCCCTTGGAAACGCTGTTGATCGAATGCGGTTGAACTCGGTCTCGCAGTGCTGTTCGAGGGTTTCGCCAACCATCTTGGTCGACAGGCGGGCCTTCATATCACGCAGGCGCTCAATCGCGTCATCACGATCCTTGATCTGAGTCTCGTACTTGTCTTTGAGCGACGTCTCGGCCAGTTGCTTTTCGAGCTCCGCTTGCTTAACGCCATTCTTCAGTTCGTCGCGCTCCTTCTCGATCGCGCTGACTGCCTCAGTGATTGCGAGTTTCTGCGTAACTTCGTTAGCGCCGAGCGTTGCTTCAGCTAGCCTTGAAGCAGCCAGGTGAGCTTGTTTCGCCTGCTCCAATTCGTGTGCGAGCGCGTCGTGTTTCCTTTCCACGGCGCTCACTGCTTCGGTCACGGCAAGTTTTCGCGCGACCTCGCCGGCATCGAGGTTCGCCTTCAGTTCTTGAATCTCAGCGTCCTTGGCTGCGGCAGCCTTCTGCATTTCGTTGCCAACTTTGTTCGTGGCAAGTTCAACCGCATTTAGCTTGTCCTTCTCGGCCAGCTCAAGCCTGTCATGCAACTGCTGCTCAAACTCGCTGTCGCGAACTTGCTTCAGAATGTCCGCATACCCGGCTTCGTCAACTTTGAATGCCTTCCCACAATGTGGGCACTTTATTTCATTCACGACTTTGTCTCATAAGCAGCATCCCAGCATCATATCAGCCGAATGGGAGATATTCAGCCAGCGTTCAGACACCGGAAGGTATCGTTCGGCAACAAATAACTAACGGAGATGGGGACATGAATATCACTGGATTCACCCTCGTGATAAGGGTTCCTGTGCTTCTAACAGTCCTCCTTGCCGCGGCGACATACGCGCAGGCTGAGGCGCCCACCATTCGACTTTTTCCAACCACTG
>CAYWYT010000040.1:0-13235 GCA_964462665.1 uncultured Woeseiaceae bacterium
TCTCGAGTATTTCAGCTTTGAGACTGGCAACATTCTCCTCGTCCTCGACAAACTCCAGCGTCAAACGCATTCGCGACAATGGCGTTCGAAGCTCGTGGCTGATTCCGAGCAACAGCGTTCGCTTGGCGTCCAGCATATTCTCGACATCAGCGGCGAGTTTGTTGATATCACTCGCCATCTCACCTAATTGATCGCGTCGAACTTTGGAGATGCGAAAGTCGAAGTTGCCGCGCCCGATACGCGCGGTCCCCTCTCGGATCCATCGTATCGGGCGAAAAAGCCACTGCACTGCGAAATAAGCCAGCAGTAAGAAAGCTGATCCCATCAGGAGAACCTGCAGTACGAGGCCCGGCCCGGTGCTGGTATCGGAAATTCGCGGCGTGGAAACAACGATTGCGTAGTCCGCTTGCTGCATCTTTAGAAAACGATGGTCATCGAGCAGAGCGAATTCGACGCCCTGCAGGTCGTCGATCCATGCACCAGGCGCGTCGCTAAATTTCGGGCTTGGCGCGAAATCGAGATCCGGCAGTAGCGGAAAGTTCTCATCCGAGGCCCAGTCGATATCCGGGCCCAGAATTCTGATATCAACCGGAACACTCTGGGTAATGGCAATAGCACGCTCGATATCGGGCGGGACTCCAATATCCTCAAGAACATAGTGCACATGCAGTGATAAATGCCCGCTAATCAGCCCACGAATATCATCACTATTATAAAAGCGTTGAATTGCCTTCATGGTGCCGAAAACGAACAGGCCACCCAGTACCAGGAAGATCGCCAATAGACGAAATGACAAGGACTTCTGAAAGTACCTAATCACCGACAGGCTGTCCGATGAAGGAGTATCCACGCCCCCAAATGGTCTGAATAAATCGCGCGGGTTTCGAAGAATCACCGATTTTCTGTCGCAGGCGACTAATCATGATGTCGACCGAGCGCGTCAGGATTGCCGCATCAATGCCCCGCAGTTCGCTCAGTATGTCGTCTCGCGAGAGCTTCTTACCTTGCCGACGCGCGAGAATCAGTAACAGCTCAAATTCCATGGAAGTCAGTTCGATAACCGACTCATCGACGCGCACCACTCGAGCATCAGTATCGATTTCCAGCCCCTCGAATTCGAGTTTCCCCATCTCCGAGCCAGACTGTTCCGCGCGCCGCAAAGTAGCCTGCACACGAGCAACTAACTCCCGCGGTTCAAACGGTTTGCCAACATAGTCATCTGCCCCTAACTCCAGTCCGGACACTCTGTCGATAATGTCGCCGCGAGCCGTCAGCATGATTATTGGCATATTGCTGGTCTTGCGTATTTCGCGGCAGATCTCGAAACCGTCCTTGCCCGGCAGCATGACATCCAGCAATAACAGGTCGGGCTCTTCACGTTGCAGCTTCTTGAAGCCTTCAGTCGCGTCCGCAGCACACGACAGGTTAATGCCGAAGCGCTTGAAGTACGCCTGCAGCAACTCCGAGTGTTTTCGGTCGTCATCAATAATAAGGACTTTGGCCATGCCCGCATCATAACCCCCTGCCGGGCGATCGTCTGCGTTAGTAAGCGCGTTGATACATTTGGATACAATCTGATACCAGTCTGAAATCCTTCTCTGTCCGGCGTCTGTGACAATTCCCGCTCAATTTTGCTAACCCCCCAAACAGAGGGATATTCCCATGAACGTATTTAAATCCGCTTTAGTAGTTATCAGCATGCTGGCCCTTGCGGCGTGTGATTCATCAAGCAACAACAACGACAGAGGTTTCAATCTCCAGGTACTGCATGCATCTCCGGATGCGCCGGCAGTAAGTGTTCTGGTCGATGGTGCCGAAGTACTCACTGACTTCGATTACAAAGATGGCTCCGGCTACGTTGTATTGGACGAAGGCACCTACAGCATTCAGGTCAACGGCATTCTGCCGGACGGCGAAGTACCGGTTATCGGTCCTGTAGATATCGACTTTGAGCGCAACACGACCTACACGATCGCTGCAGTAAATGGTGTTGCGAACATCGAACCTGTTGTCATCGCTCAATCAAGTGAGAACGTGAGCGCAGGCGCAGCCCGGGTTCTCGTACTGCATGCCGCAGCAGAGGCTCCAGCAGTTGACGTATACGTAACTGCTCCTGGCGCGGATCTTGCTGCCAGTGCCCCAGTCGGTACGTTTTCGTTCAAAGAACAGATCGGCCCAACCGAAGTACCTGCAGGTGACTATCAAATTCGTGTAACCGCGGCAGGAAATGCGGCCGCTGTTGTTTTTGACTCGGGTACGGTCACCCTGGCAAATCTTGCCGACCTCGTTCTTGCAGCAGTGCCAAATACGACTGGCGGTGACGCAGCCATTAGCCTGGTTGGCCTCGTCAGCTCGGGCTCTCTGGAAATACTTGATGTCGCAACACCGACCGCATTGCGTGTTGGCCATTTGTCAGCCGATACCGGCCTTGTCGACGTGCTCGTAAACGGCGGTGAGTATCTGACGGACGTACCATTCACAGCCGTCACCGATTTCGACCAATTGCCTGCTGATACCTATAACGTCGCTATCACTGCAGCCGACATGCCGGGTGTCATCGCGATCGGTCCTGTCGATCTCGCGCTGGAAGCTGGTACCTGGTACTCCGTGCTGGCAGTAGACACCTTCGCCAACATTGAGCCGCTGATCGCAACTGACGATCCGCGTCCGGTGGCAACCAATGCCAAGGTCCGGATCATTCATGCCGCGGCCAATCCGGCTGCTGCAAGTGTCGACATTTACGTAACGGCCGTTGGCGCTGACATCAATACCCTGGACCCGACTCTGTCGGCGGTCGCTTTCAAAGCCAACACCGGCTACCTCGGTCTGAACGCCGGTGACTATGACGTGACTGTTACCGTTGCCGGTACCAAAACCGCGGCAATCGGTCCGGCTACGATTTCAGTAGACGCTGGCGATGTAGTTACAGCTATTGCGCGCGACCCCCTGCCGGGCGCGATGGAATTTGGTTTGATTTTGCTGGAAGACACGCTCGATTAGCAAAAGCTTTACCCCCGAAAGACGCAATCCCTTTGCGTCACTCTTTGATCCCCGCTTCGGCGGGGATTTTTTTTAGGTACCGCGCTGTTCAGTCGCATAATTATTGGCAATGTAGACGGGCGCGTCGCTGGGCTCCAGGGCTTGCGCGCCCTTGATCATATCCGCTGCTTTCTCTGCCAGCATGATGGTTGGCGCATTCAGATTGCCGCTGACGATTGACGGCATGATCGACGAATCGACAATGCGCAGACCCTCCAGTCCGCGGACGCGACATTCTTCATCAACCACTGACATATCGTCGCTGCCCATTTTGCAGGTACCGCAAGGATGATAGGACGACTCGACCGTTTCGCGAATGTAACGATCAATATCCTCGTCACTGACGGCGTCGGCTCCCGGCGATATTTCGGTACCACGAAATGGCGCAAACGCGTCCTGAGCAATAACTTCCCGAGTTAGTTTGACCGCACTGCGAAACTCTTCCCAATCGGCAGGATCTTGCATGTAGTTGAACTGGATCTTCGGCGCACCATCGGGATCTTTAGAATTCAATTTCACCCAACCCTTACTTTGCGAACGCATCGGTCCGACATGTAGCTGAAATCCGTGTGAATCAGTCGGGCTCTTGCCGTCGTAGCGCACCGCCATCGGGAAGAAGTGATACTGCAAGTCCGGATGTTTCACGCCAGCTCGGCTACGTATGAATCCACCTGCCTCGAACTGATTGGTCGCACCAATACCGGTGCGCATGAAAAGCCACTGAGCACCAACATAGGCCTTGCCGAATAAATTGTAGTACTTATAGATGGACACGGGCTGGGTACACTCCACTTGCACCGTGACCTCGAGGTGATCCTGTAGGTTTTCTCCGACGCCGGGCAGGTCGTGCACGACTTCAATCCCGGCGTCACGCAGCTGCTCCCCGGGGCCGATTCCCGACAACATCAATAGTTGCGGCGAATTAATTGGTCCGCCGGCAAGGACAGTCTCGCGATAAGCCAACGCCGTCTTGCGCCTGCCTTTGTGCGTAAATTCAACTCCGTCGATACTTTTGCCGGTCATGATAAGGCGTGTCGCCTGGGCGTGTGTTAGCACGGTCAGGTTTGACCTGCGCATGGCGGGTTTCAGGTAACCGACTGACGTGGAATGACGAATACCCTTGCCGGTCGTCCGGTCCATAGGACCAAACCCTTCTTGTTGGTAGCCGTTTAGGTCACTTGTATAGGGATAGCCTGCTTCCTGACCGGCCTTAACGAAGGCCGCGAACAATGGCCCGTCACCACGGCCTTTGCTGACGTGCAGCGGGCCATCGTCACCGTGGTAATCATCCGCCCCGCCTTCACGTGTCTCGGCTTTGCGAAAATACGGCAGGCAATGCCGGTAATCCCATTGCGCCAACGCCTCATCCTCCGCGGCCCAGCGGTCATAGTCCAATGCATGTCCGCGTATATAGACCATGCCATTGATCGACGAAGACCCGCCCAGCACTCGGCCACGCGGGCAATGTATTGAGCGCCCATCCAGGTGCTGTTCTGGCTCAGTTTCGTAATTCCAGCTATAACGCGTGCCGTTCATCGGATAAGCCAATGCGGCGGGCATACGGATACGCCAGTCCCAGAACGGGTCGTTGCCGCCCGCTTCGAGCAACAGTACTGACACCGCTGGGTTTTCGCTGAGACGATTTGCCAGCACACAGCCGGCCGAGCCCGCACCAACGATGACATAGTCGAATGTTAAAGAATTGCCATTTTCCAATTGCGTACTCCGGTCTAGTCTAGCGTGTAGGTATAGAGATACATGTCGTCGCTGTCATACGCATTAATCTGACCGACGAATTCAAATTGCAGTTTTTCCAGCACGCGAATAGAACCGCTGTTTGGAATATCCACCGTCGCGATAATTTTAGACGTCAGTTTGCGCTCGCGCGCCTCGTCAAGCACCGCCATCGAGGCTTCCGTAGCATAGCCTTTGCCAAACGCGCGGCTCGCGATCATGTATTGCAACTCCGGGCCGCCATGTTCGTCACTCAGTGACGACTGCAACAACCCAGCCCAACCCACGAACGCTTCTTGCGCGGGCACATCACTGTTTTCAAATATCGCGAAAATCTCAAAGGGTGTCGCGGCCCGACTTTGTTGAAAATGATCCCAAAACTCCCGCGCGGCCTGCACGCGAATTTGCTGCAGATCGAACAGGTCTCGATACCCTTGGTAGTACTCAACGACTTTGGGGTCAGTGAGCATGTCGCGCACGAAAATATCGAAACTCTGCAACGACATTGGTCGGAGCGTGAGTCGTTTAGTTTTTAGTTGACGTTCCAGCTGCGCCACCATAATCCGAGTTGTGTGCTGTAACCGATGTCCCGCTTGGTAACCCGTTGCTTGCTATCAAGAACATAATAGGTCGGGAAACCGTATACCTGCCATTCTCTCATGATGTTCGCATCGCCTAGCAACACAGGCATATTGAGTTCGTGCTTTTGTGCATAGTCGCCAACCTCCGCGCTGGTCTTCCAGTCCAGGGCGACCGCGATAATCTGCAAATCACTCTCGTCGCGGAGACGTCTTAGCCTGACCAGATTATCCGAACTCATTGCGCAGTAGGTGCACCAGGGCGCGAAGAAGTAAACGAGCGTCGCCCGATCACCGACTTCATCAAGATCAAAGTAAGTATCTTGTAGCGTCCTGGCACGCAAATCCGGTGCCATCTGTCGGTCCGCGCTCAACATACCGCGCGCTTGAAATGCACTAACACCAATGAAAGCTATCACTATCAGCACGGCGTTTAGTAGCAGCGACGAGAATTTTCGCCAGCCCGAAGGACGGCCGGTCGGGGTTCTACTCGCCGAGGTGTCCGACTTTGACATAGATCAATGCGCCCTCTGCCTTGGTGAATGGCGTGTGCTCGCTCAGATGTGGGCTGCGAATCCAACTTCCGGCGGGGTACTCACCGTGCTCATCGTAAAAAACACCTTCAATAACGAATACCTCTTCTCCACCCCAGTGCTTGTGTGGATTAAAAGATGTCCCGGGCGCCCACCGAACCAGCGCGACGTGCTCGCCCTCGAACTCGTGCAGGCCCAAAACCGTAAGGCCCGGCACTAATCCCGGCGACCACTTGGAGCTCTTGGTATGCGTAACGATTTGCGCCTGATCGTCCGCAGCGAACTGCTGTAGTTTGACCAGGATAACGCAACCTTCTTCGCCGACTTTCGGTGTGTGCGATGTGCCTATTGGGTTGCGTACATAGGTTCCGGCCGGATAGCGGTGGTGTTCGTCGCCGAACTCACCCGCCAATACGAAAAATTCTTCTCCGCCCGAATGCACATGCTCGGAGAAAGTACTGCCCGGCGCGTAGCGCACCAGCGACGTTGCCCGAGCGACTTCATCACCTATGCGATCAAGCATCATGCGCTCGACGCCCGGCATCGGTGAGGCTACCCATTGATAATCATCTGGCCGAATGACCACCCGCTTGGAAAAGTCGGCGTTGAGTTTCACTGCGCGGCCTTAACCCTGAACAATATCGCGTACAGCACCGGCACGACCAGCAGTGTCAACGCTGTTGCGAATGCCAGACCGAATATGATCGTGATCGCCATGGGTTTGAACATCGCCGTACCGCCCCAAAGCAGCGGCGTCATTCCAAGTACGGTGGTTGCCGTCGTGAGCAGGATCGGCCGCAGGCGTTGCTGACAGGCGGTCATTATCGCGTCCATTTGAGTCCGGCCGAATTCGTTAATCTCGATAGCAATCCGATCCAGCAAAACGATCGCATTATTAATGATGATTCCTGACAGAGAGATTATTCCGAGCAAGGTGAAAAAGCCGAACGCCGAATTAGCGATCAGCAAGCCGAACGTGACACCTATCAAGCCCAACGGAATCGTCGCGAGGATAATGACCGGACGACGGATGGAATTGAATTGTCCGACCAGCAATAACAGAATCAACATAAGGGCAATCGGTAGCTCCGCTGCGATCGATGCATTCGCATCACCAGACTCTTCTGTTTCACCGCCGATCTCAAAGCTATGTCCGGCAGGCCAGGATCTGGCATTTTTCACCAGCCACGGCTCGATAATCTTTACCACGTCGGCTGCCGTCGCCCCGGCAGCCAACTGCACATTTAGCGACATCGTTCGGTCGCGATCGCGGCGCTCAATAATGCCTGGCTCGAACGTCAGCGCAACATTGGCGACCTGCTTTAGCGGCACGCTCACGTCGGTGCTCTGCGAATAAACGGTTAGGCCATCGATCTTGCTGAAGTCCTGGCGATCTGCTTCGACCGTGCGCATGGTTATTGGAATGAGTTCGTCTTCCTCGCGATACTGAGTAAGTTCGATGCCGGTTAGCCCAGCCTGCAGCGAGTAAGCAACGTCTTCACTGGTAACGCCGGAGCGGCGTGCCAGTTCCTGATCGATATCCACCACCAGCTTTTTGGTTTGCAGTCCCCAGGTATTCTTTATTTCCGCAATTCCTGGCTGCTCATACAAGTATGCGGTGACCTGGTCAGCGATCGAATACAAAGTATCGAAGTCACTACCGGAAACTCGAATAATAATTGGGTAGTCAACGGGTGGGCCGTTCTCGAGGCGTTTGACCTGTGCAGCCATGTCCGGATGATTTGCGCGGACGTAAGCTTCTATCCCGCGCATCACTTCTTCCACGTCCTCGCCCTTAAACGTATTCACTATGAGGAATGAATTTGCAGGGTTCGGGTTCGGCGGATTCAAACTAAGTTGCACGCGCGGCCCGCCCTCACCGATAAACGTCAGCCAATTGGACACGAGTGGTTGACCGTCAGCCGGCGAGTAGTAAGTGTCGCGAATAAAGTCGTCTATTGCGGACACCACCTCCTGACTGGTTTCTATTGACGTGCCCAGTGGTAATTCGAGCTTGGCGGAAAACACCGGATCCTCAGACGGGGCGATAAATTCCTGGCGAACCAGGCCTAATCCGACCACGGCCAGGACGAACAGTCCGACAATAATGCTCAGAAAACGGGCGCGGCAGCGCAGCGATGCGCCCAGCAAAGATCGGTAGTAGCGATACCAGCGACTATTAAATTGATCTGCACCAGACTTGGCGGACTTCGTTACCTTCAGCGCGATCGTTGTCAGCATCGGTACCAAAGTCATCGCAAGCAGCCAACTAGACAGCAAAGCGATGGTCACGACATAGAAAATGTCTGACGTGTATTCGCCGACGGCCGACTTGGCCATTCCGATCGGCAAGAAAGCAACGGCTGTCGTTAACGATGAAATCAGCAAGGGCGTCTTGAGTTCAATGCCAGAGTCGATCGCAGCAGACAATGCATCCTGTCCGGCTTCACGTTTGACGATGACAGATTCCACGACCACGATCGCATTGTCGACGAGCAGGCCGAGCGCAATGATCAATGCGGTTAAGGAGATTTGATTGATCGTAATGTCGAAAAGTTGCATAACGAACAGCGACGTAACAATGGTCGCAGGAATTAACGAGCCGACCACCAACCCGGTCCGCAGGCCGAGAAAAACAACCATCACCAGGATCACGATGACGACTGCCTGGCCGAGACTGGACGAAAACGACGTAACCACCTCATCAACCAGGTCCGCCTGAAACCAGACCTTTTCGAAATCGATGCCCCAAGGGTACTTTTCGATAAGCTCCGGCATCAGTACGTTAAGGCGATCGCCGAGCCTCAGTATGTCCCCGCCCTCGCGCATCGAAATGGCAATTGCCAAAGTCGGTTCGCCATTTACTCTGCTAACGCTTTCCGCCGGATCCTTGTAGCCTCGATATATATCGACGAAATCTTCCAGGTAGGCGACCGTGCCGCCCGGCAATTCGACGAGGGTTCGCCGAAGATCCTCGATCGATTCAAAGTTACCCGTCGGCTCCAGGGTTATGCGTTCGCGACCACTTACAATATCGCCTCCGGCCGACACAATATTGACGCTTGCCAGCGACGCGGATAGCCGCTGCGGTGACATTCCGAGCTCTGCCAGCCTCGAGTTGCTGTACTCAACGAATATGACTTCCTGCTGCGCGCCGTGAATTGATACCTTGGCAATGTCCGGTTCTTTTAGAAGGTCGTCGCGAACTTCATCAGCGATGGTTTTTAATTCTGCATACGAAAAGCCGTCGCCCTTGAGGGTGTAGACGCTGCCAAATACGTCGCCAAATTCATCGTTAACTTCGGGGATCAGGCTACCTTGTGGAAGTTCAGGGGTTACGGTGTCGACCTTGCGACGCAGATCGTCGAATATCGGCCGCATCACTTTGTAGCTTTCTTTGAAATTCGCGTAAATTAGTGAAATACCGGTGCGCGACTCACTGGTTATTGAGTCTATCTCAGGCATTTCCTGGATCTTCTTCTCTATCTTGTCGGTGACGAGAAGTTCGACGCGCTCCGGACTCGCTCCGGGAAAACGCGTGGTTATTACAACGGTGCGAATAATGAAGCCGGGGTCCTGCGCTTTCGGCAACTCACTGTATGCCGCGATACCCGCCAAAATCAGCAACGTCACCACGGTTAACGTGATGCGATTTTTCGCTATCGCGGTTGCGGTCAAGTTCACGGAAATCGCCCTTAGCTGTCGGCTGAAAGCAGCACGTGCTGCCCGTCGCGAATGACGGAAATACCTGCAGTAATGACACGATCGCCAATACTCACACCGTCAACAACTTCGATACCCATTTGTGTGAGCTCGCCAAGCTTCACCGCACGCTTACGGACAGTCGCTCTTCCGTCTTCGCCCGGTTCAGCGATAAATACGAAAGTGCCATCTGTGCCATTGATCACGGCCGATACCGGAAGAATAAAAGTACCCGCCGCACCGCTAGCGTCAAAATGAAAGGTTACGTCGGCGGCGAGGCCAGATCGTAAGCTTGGACTGGCATCAAGAATTCGGATCACGACCGGAAAACCAGCAGATCCGGCGGCGGATGCAACCGCAACCTCAGAAACTGCACCTTTGAACACTTCGTCGGGGAGCGCACCAAACCTGATGGTCACATCCGTCTCGATTTCCACATTCGCGATCAGACTTTCCGGCAAATCCATGGTCACTTCAAAGTCATCGCCGCAACTGATAACAGCAACTTGCTGTCCCGAGGCAACGTTCTCATTGACCTCAACATTGAGCGAAGCGATCGAACAGTCCGTGTCTGCGGTCAGACGCGTGTACGAGGCATTCAGCTCGGCAATCTCAAGGGCCTTTGCTGTCGCCTCCACCATTGCCTCCGCTGACTCCGCTTCGGCACGCGCCGATTCAAGATCGTTTAGAGATGCGTTGTCATTCGCATACAGGCCTTTGGTTCGTTCGTAGTTCGCCGCCGCACGACGATTATTGGCCTGCGATTCGACTAACGACGCCTGCGCCTGCTGTGCTTGCAAGTCGTAGGTCGCGCGATCCAGTTCGGCGATCAAGTCGCCGGCTTTCAGGCGCTGTCCAATTTGTACCGGCACATCCGTCACGGTGCCCGCAACCTTGAAACTCGTTCGCGACTCAGTACTGGATTTGGACACACCCGAGAAACTGCGACTTCGCGTGCCATTGCCGGCATCAACCATCACGTAGCGCACCGGCCGGAGTTGCTCTTCTTGTGGCGCTTCCTCAACGCCGCACGCAAGCAGCGATGACATGAGCAATAGTGTCAAAACGTTCTTTGGAAATAGATCCAGGTTCATCATGGACTCGCTTCTGCCAGCACAACGCGAAACTGCGCTGCGAGATCACTGCGCTCTTCAGGCGACAGCAAATAATCAAAGCCGCCGACAGCACGCTGCAACGACATGATAGTGATTAGAAAATTGTAAAGAGACGCCTCGGCGGCTGCCGACGCTTCCAAGCTCGTGTCTTGTGCATCCAATAGCTCAATTACATTGACTGTGCCGCGGGCGTACGCATCACTAACGAGTTCAAAGTTTTTACGCGACGAATCTGCCGCCGCGGCAGTCAAATCGATTTGCGAATACGCCGCCTGAGCCGCATGCAATTGAATTCGGACCTCCTCTTCAACGCGTTCCTCTGTTGAGATTCTTTGCGACTTCAGTTGTCGAAGTTCGTAATCGGCACGAGACACATTTGCCTTCTTCAGTCCACCGGAAAAAATTGGCAGCGTTGCCTGCACACCAACGCTCCAGTCGGTTATTCCTTCTCCCGCCGTAATGCCCGCGCCGGCGCCAGACTGACTGAGATTGTCTGTGTAGCGACCACCTATTGTGAAATCCGGCAACCAGTACGCACGCTTCGTGCTCGTCAGTTCGCGTTCTTTGGCGGCAATCTGTGCGTTAAGCTGCTCCAGCTCCGGAGCCTGACTTAAGGCTCGGCCAATGTAGAAGTTTGAGAACTTCGCATAGTCCGCCGCGCTTCGGATGAGTTGATCAAATGCCGCACGAGTCATGACGAAAGGCTCATCAAAACTCGCTTCTGTCAGAGCTACGCGTGTGCCCTGGTCACGATGCAGTATTCGATTAAAGGTCTCCCAGGACTGCCGCAATTCAGAGCGCGCATCGATTACCAGAATTTGTGCTCGGGCGAGCTCTGCCTCCCATCGATATACATCGGATAGCGTTGAGGTCCCGAGCGTGACTCGATTTTGTGCGAGCTCGAGATTTTTTCTCGTAATATTGAGGTTGTTTTCCTGCACCTGTAGCTGCGATTGCGCGTTTAGCACGATGTAATACGCGGTGGCCGCTGCCTGCACGACGTCCAGACGGAACTCCTGCAGAGCGGCCTCACGAGTGCGTTGTAGTTCTCTCTGAATTGTCACGTTCGCGGCAACCGGATCGGAATAAATCAGCTGATCAAGGTTGAGCGCAGCGTCGGCGCTTTGCTCGGGGAACAGCCCCAGAGTAACTGACGGCGACTCATCGCGGGTCGTATAACTTCCTGAAAGACCCACTTGTGGAAATAAGCTTGAGCGAGCTCGATTGATCTCGTATTCACCAGCCAGCGCACCGAATTGCACGGCTTGCAAATCCTGATTTTGCTCCAGTGCGACTGTCGCGACATCGACCAGGCCATACAGCTCTCCGACGATTTTCGCATCCTGATTTAGCAGGATCGCGTCGTTCATCACGTCGAAACTAAGCGACAGTCCAATCGACCGTGCGGTCGCCATGTTGATAGTTAGATTGTCCTTTTCCACAGATGCAATCGGTTGGTCTTCTGGCGCACCTCCGAGCATAACTGCCTGCATATTGAGTGCAATCAAACGTGCCTGTCTGTCAACTTCACGAGGCTCTGCATTGGTCGCGAGCAGGCCGCGTTCCACATCGGCAACCGCAGCGAAACTATAGCTCGGTAGCTTCGCGGCGTTGATTGAGTCCACCAGCTTCTGAAAATCTGCCGCCGGCATGCGCGGTAACGCAGCGACGAAGATGGCATCGGTTCCGGCCGGCACGCGATTCATCAGCGCATGGTCGACGCCGTCATGCGTTACCTCGAGGAGCTCAACACCACGGGAGCTGGTTGCTTCTATAGCAGCCTGACGTAGCTCGGGAATGGCGCTTGCCAAATTCTCATCGATAAAAAGCACCAATTCTCGGTACGGCGAAATTCGAGTGAGCGTGTCCAGGTCTTCGGCAAAATCGGCGTAGGCGCCCAGGTAGTTCAGATTTTTGATACCCGACCGACCTGCAACCGGCTCACTCGCTAATATTCCGGTATCCAGGATTGTGGGCAGAAACGTGGGCTTGGGAAATTCATCTCTGCTCGCAGCCAGCTGATTGCTGACAAAACCGGTCACCAAGACGTAATCGACGGACTCGTCATCGTAGGCGGCCTCCATTGCCGCAAGCATTTGTTCTCTGGACCAGTTACCGGAAAAGTCTTTGATCTGAATATCAAATTCTCTGCCGGTTAGAGCGAGCAACTCATCTACGAATTTTTTTTGCTGCACGCCCAGTCGATCTGACGGACCGTCTGATACGACGCCGATAACGAATGACTGTTGCGCAAATAATGGCGCGCAAGCAAATAACAGGACGACAACTAGTAAGACTCTATTCAACTGACCCAATCTTGTTTTTATTTTCTCAGGCGGCCGACAATATTCCCTTGCGCCTGGTGACGTACTCATCCAGCGCTTCGTCAATTGCGGGGTCCAATGCTGGTTGCTCGTACTCGGCGAGCAACTGCTTCCACATTGTATTCGCTCGCGCAGCGATGTCGATACTTCCTGCTTCCTTCCACGCCTCGAAATTCTGCCGATTGGACAATAGTGGCGTGTAGAACGCCG
>CAYWYT010000041.1:0-13186 GCA_964462665.1 uncultured Woeseiaceae bacterium
ATACCGAGTCGAACGCGGTCTGGGGTATGCGATTCGTTTGGCCCATAAAAGCGGATTACCGGATTATCTCTCTCGATGCAGACTACTCAGTAACCGTGGTTGGTCGAAACAAGCGAGATTACGTCTGGATAATGGCTCGTGATCCGCAGATCTCGGAACAAACCTACGACGAGCTGGTCGAGTTCATAGTTTTGAACGGCTACGACGCCAGCAAGTTAAAACGCATTCCGCAGCAGTGGTAGCGACATGAAGATAGCTATTATTGGTACTGGTATTGCCGGAAATGTTGCTGCATACAAGCTCAATCAGCAGCACGACATTACGGTGTTCGAGTCCGCATCCTATGTTGGCGGACATACGAATACCGTTGATGTCTACGAGGGCGGTAAGAAGCTGGCGATTGATACCGGATTTATCGTTTTTAACGATCGTACCTATCCAAACTTCATTCAGCTGCTTGATGAGATCGGGCAAAACTCGAAAGCCAGCGAGATGAGTTTTAGTGTACGCAGCCAAACTGGCGGCTTGGAGTACAACGGACGGTCGCTGGATGCCTTGTTCGCGCAACGGCGAAATCTTCTGCGGCCGCGGTTCTATCGAATGATTCGCGATATTCTGAGATTCAATAAAGAAGCCAATAAGGAAGACTATTCTCACATCGAAGGACTTACAGTAGGTGAGTTCCTGGCCATGAATGCATACGGTCTCGAGTTCGCCGAGCAGTACCTTGTGCCGATGGCGGCGGCGATCTGGTCGGCTGAGCCGAAACTCGTACTGGATATGCCGATCGATTTCCTGGTGCGCTTTTTCTCAAATCACGGCTTGTTACAGCTAAGCGACCGTCCGACGTGGCGAGTAGTCAGTGGCGGCTCGAGAGAGTACGTCAAGAAACTCGTTGCCGGGCATCGCGACCGAATCCGTCTTAATAGTCCGGTTCGCTCGGTGCGCCGCACCCCGGTGGGTGTTGAGATTCGATCGGTTGGCAATGAAGCGGAGATGTTCGACGCAGTTTTCTTTGCCTGTCATAGCGACCAGGCGCTGTCGATGCTGTCAGATCCGACGACGGCTGAAGCAGAAGTCCTCGGAGCAATTCAATACCAGGCCAACGAAGCGATTCTGCATACTGATGTCAGCGTCATGCCACGACGGAAAAAGACCTGGGCTGCCTGGAACTATCAGATTCCCACGGACCCGGAGCGCCACGTCGCAGTGACTTACAACATGAATATTCTGCAGGGTCTGAGTGCGCAGAATCAGTACTGCGTAACATTGAACAATGATCAGGATATTCGCGCGGACCGCATCATCAAAAGGATTCGGTACGAACACCCTATGTACACGCGAGAAGCCGTAGCGGCGCAATCACGGCAGCAGGAACTTAACGTTGATCGTTCCTACTTTTGCGGTGCCTATTGGCGCAATGGTTTTCACGAGGATGGCGTCACCAGCGCGCTGAATGCCGTCCAACACTTCGAGGAGTGGCTTAGCGATGAAGAGCTGCATTTACGAAGGGCGAGTTAGCCATACGCGCGTACAGCCGGTACGCCATCGATTCGACTACCGCATTTTCATGATGTATGTCGATCTGGACGAGCTGCCGCAGTTGTTCGAAAAGCATTGGTTTTGGTCAGCATCCAGCTCAGGGTTGGCGGCCTTTCAGCGCGATCGACATATGGGAGACGGTGATCTCCAGGAAGATGTTCGAGATCTGGTTGCCGAGAAGCTGGGCACTCGACCGACGGGTCCCATTCGCCTACTGACTAATTTTTCCTATTTCGGCTATTGGTTTAGTCCCGTCAGCTTCTATTACTGCTTTGCGAATGATGGCGAGACAGTTGAAGCAGTCGTTGTAGAAGTCAACAACACGCCCTGGGGAGAACAGCATTGCTACGTGGAGACATGTGCAAACCCACAAGGGAGATCAGACTTGTGGCGCTTTAGTGTCTCGAAGGAAATGCACGTTTCGCCATTCATGCCGATGGATGTGAATTACAAATGGGTACTGACCCAGCCCTCTGCGGCGGTTTCCGTTTTTATGGCTAACGAGATATCTGGTAGCAGAGCCTTCAAAGCAATGTTGAATTTGCAGCGCAAGGAAATAACAGCGTATTCATTGGCGAGTGTTCTGGTCCGTTATCCGTTTCAGACGGTGCGTACCATTTTCGCCATTCACTGGCAGGCACTGCGATTGTGGCTCAAGCGAGTCCCGATTCATGCTCACCCTGGCAAGGCAGAAACTATGCTGGAGCAGCGATGAAAGCGACAACGATTAGTGCACCTTCTTTTCTCAAAGCGACCGTCCGGCCAACATGGCTGGAGAGTATTGCGCGGCGTGTAGTCCGGTCACGCATGAGTAAGCTGCGTAATGGCCAGCTCACTATCAAGGAAGGCGACTCCGTGGTCGTCTACGGTAGTCAGACAGAGGCGTGTCAGCTCGCAGTGGTTTTGCATGTGGATCACCCGACATTTTATAGCGATATCGCTTTCGGTGGCTCCATTGGCGCGGGCGAGGCCTACATGCAGGGACACTGGCGTTGCGCCGAATTGAGCGACCTGTTGCGACTTTTGCTAATCAACAGAGACGTTCTCGAGGATATCGACTCAGGGCTGTCCGCAGTCGTACAGCCAGCACGCAAGTTGTTGCATTGGATGAATCGCAATACTCGAGATGGAAGCCGGCGCAATATTTCCGCGCACTATGATCTCGGTAACGACTTCTATTCCAGTTGGCTGGACCCAACCATGATGTATTCCTGTGCTTACTTCGAAACGTCGGACACGTCTCTTGAAATGGCTGCGACTGCCAAGTTGGATCGAATTTGCAGGAAACTCGACCTGCGTACTACAGATTCCGTGGTTGAGATTGGTACGGGTTGGGGCGGCTTCGCGATCTACGCAGCGCAGAATTACGGTTGCCATGTCACTACGACCACTATCTCCAAAGAACAATACGAACTAGCGAGCCTGCGGGTCAAAGAGGCCGGTCTGGAGGACAAGATAACCTTGTTGTTCGATGACTATCGCGACCTCGAAGGGCAGTACGACAAGCTGGTCTCGATAGAGATGATCGAGGCAGTAGGCCATCAGTTTCACGAGTCCTTTTTCCAGAAGTGCTGCGATCTGCTGAAGCCGGACGGTCAGATGCTGTTACAGGCAATAACAATAGCCGATCAACAGTATGACAATTACAAGACAGGCGTCGATTTTATCCGCCGCTACATTTTCCCGGGCGGCTGTCTGACATCCGTTACGGATATGAATCGTGTCATGACTGCCAGTACAGATATGCGCGTACTGCATACTGAAGACATCGGGCCACACTATGCGACGACTTTGAACCACTGGAACGAACGCTTCTTTGGCAGCATCGACCAAATACGATCAATGGGATATCCGGATACCTTCGTACGCATGTGGGAGTACTACCTTTGCTACTGCGAAGCTGCGTTCCTGGAGCGCGCTATCGGTACCGTGCAGATGCTCATGATGCGCCCGTCGGCGCGCCGCGACCGGATAAGCTACTAATCCATAGCCGTAACGGGCTGAGGCCGGTAGACTCTTTCGCCTGTCGATTTTGAAGAACTGAATACCATGCCAAACTTTGCTGTCGCGCTGCACGGTGGTGCGGGCCCTGTTCCCGGCCGTGACTATGCGGTCACCGAGGCGCACTTGAAAGGTCTCGCCGCAAGCTGTGAGTTGATGCTGGCTGACGCCGCGAGTGCCCTTGATGTCGTTGAATATGCCGTCGCAGAGCTCGAATCCTGCGGATTGTATGTGGCCGGCAAAGGGTCGGCCCCGAACTCGGCTGGCTATGTTGAGCTAGACGCATCGATCATGCACGGGCCAAGTCGCGCAGCGGGCGCGGTCGCTGCGGTTGTCGATGTCGTTAATCCTGTGCGGGTCGCTCGCGGCGTGATGGAGAAAACACCGCACGTGATGTTGGCGGGCACCGGCGCACTCAATTTTGCGACTAAGACAGGGTTCGAACTGGTCGACGATGCAAGGTCGTACTACGTACTGCCAATCGGCGTTACTGCAGAGGATGTCACCGAATCAAAGCATGGCACGGTCGGCGCGGTTGCGCTCGATCAGTCTGGTGAACTTGCTGCGGCTACATCGACAGGCGGCACATTCATGAAGCTCGAAGGCCGCGTCGGTGATACGCCACTTATCGGGCCCGGCACCTGGGCTGATGACGACATCGCGATATCATTTACCGGCACAGGCGAACACATTATTCGGTCCGGTGGCGCCATTGCCATTGCGCATCAATTCAAAGCCGGCCGGACTTTGCAGGAAGCGGCTGCCGATGTGCTGGCCGAGATAAAGCGACTAGGTGGTGATGCTGGCGTAATCGCCGTTACTCGAAGCGGCGAAATAGTGATGCCTTACAATTCGGACGGTATGAAGCGCGCAGCGGTTGGGACGAACTTGCCACTGCTTGTTGCTACCTTCGAAGACTAGCTGTTTCCCCAAAACCTTTTTTCGGGCAGCGACACGACGCCCTTGTCGTAGATGAATCCACCGGCGCGGTCATTCTTTAGCAGGAGTGGTCCGTCGATATCGACGAAGTCTGCGACGTGCGCTATCACGTGCATCGGCGCCATGCTCAGCGAAGTGCCGCCCATGCAGCCGATCATAATTCCGAGGCCTTCCTCTCTTGCTGCGGCGGCCAGCTCGAGGCCGTGTGTCAGACCGCCAGACTTGTCGAGCTTGATGTTGATCATCTGATAACGACCGGCAATTTGTTCGAGTTCCCCCGAGTGCTGGATCGATTCATCGGCGCATAACGGTAGCGGTGAGTCGTAGCCTTCAAGTTCGTCGTCATGCCCGCGCCGCAACGGTTGTTCGATCATGCTGACGCCGAGCTCGGCGAGTGCCGGCGCAACTTCGAGCAGCTGATCAAATTCCCAGCCTTCGTTTACGTCAACGACGAGTCTGGCATCAGGGCGGGCTTTACGAATAGAGGCGATTCGCTCGACCGGTCTGTCGTTGCCGAGCTTAACTTTGAACAACGTGAGATCGGCTGCTGCCGCCGCGCGCGCGCCCATGTCTGCGGGCTCCGCTTCCAGACCAATCGTAAATACGGTTTCTATCGGATCAGTCGTGACGCCGACCGATGCCCATGCCGATATGCCAGACAGTTGGGCTTCGAGGTCCCATAACGCCGCGTCAACAGCGCAGCGGGCACCACCAGGTGGTAGAAGCTCCAGCAACTCCTGGCGCCCAGCTCCTGCAGCCAATTCACTGCCAATAGATTCGATCTGCGCCAGCATCGATTTCTGATCTTCGCCAAGGTAGTAAACGCCAAGCCCTTCGCCGCGCCCGATTGCGCCATCCTGTTCGATCTCGCAAACGACGCTCGGAAAATCGTCCCAGGTGTTGCGTGAAATTCGAAACGGAATCAAAGCCATCCAGTTTTCAAGATGTACGGATACGCGGCGCTTCATTTAACGTTCTCCAGAAGGTAGTCGGCAATATCTGCCATGCCGGTTGCGATCGGGTCCTCGCATGGGAGCCCATATTTTCCTGCAATATCCGCAAGATAGCCGCGTCGTTCTTCATCGGCTAAGGATGAGGTGTTCATGCTGATGCCAGCCCAGATACAGTTCGGATTAGTGATCTGCGCGAGTGTCAGTGCGGCTTCGGCAACTTCGTTGAGGGGCGGAATCTCAATATCCACTTCCAGGCCGTCGAGCAAGTCGAGCCCGGCATTGTCGCAAACAATAATCGCATCCGGTTGCGAGCCGTGCAGTAAGCCCAGACTCACGGCGGCGTAACCTGGATGAAGTAGTGACCCCTGACCCTCGATTACATCCCAATGCTGGTCGTCATTTTTTGGCGATAACGATTCGGCTGCACCCGATACGAAATCAGAGACGACAGCGTCAATCGGCATCCCTTCGCCAGCGATCATGATGCCGGTCTGCCCCGTGGCCCGAAAGTCTGCAGCAACACCTCGCCCTAGCAGCTCACGGTGCAGTGCCAATGCGCTGTATTTCTTGCCAACGGCGCAATCAGTGCCAATCATTAATACTCTTTTACCCGAGCGCTTAACGCCGCTGCCGACTTCAATGCCGGGCGGAGGAACGCGGACGTCAATGAGCTTTGCGCCACCTTCCTGCGCAGCGTTCACCAGTTCGTCATTGTCCTGAAGTTTCGCGTGAGTACCGCCAGCGATGTCGATGCCGGCGCGTGCCAATGCAGCAAGCGACGGTATCCAGGCATCGCTGAGAATGCCGCCCGTCGAAGCAACTCCTATGATCGCAGTGCCGACTCCCGCTTTTAGCGCAGCGGCGACATCAAGCTCTGGTAGCCCCATATCCACCGGGCAGCCGGGTAGTCGCATTTGGCCCACGCATTTTTCAGGACGCCAATAGGCGATGCCATGGCCGGTCTTCCCATGATGGTCATCAGGGACGTCACCCATAAACAAGAGATACGGGGTTTTGAGTTGGACTGTTTTCAATCGCGGCTCCGATGCATAACTTACGGAAGGAAAATCGTTGCCGGGTGCTCCAACATTTCTCTAATGCGTTGAATCATGGCAGCGGCGTCGTAGCCGTCGACAAAACGATGATCGAATGACGACGACAAGTTCATCATCGTGCGGACGGTGATCTGACCGTTCACCACGACCGGTTTTTCGATTGCCCTGTTAACACCGATGATGCCGACTTCCGGCATGTTGATGACGGGCGTCGATACGATGCCGCCGAGTTTGCCAAGGCTGGTGATAGTAATCGTCGAACCGCTGAGTTCCGACTTGGTGATGCTGTTATTGCGTGCAGACTCTGAAACTCGTCGAATTTCGCTCGCGAGCTCATGGATGCTCATGCGGTCGGCGTTTCGTACTACCGGTACTTTGAGACCGTCCGGCGTTTGCGTGGCGATGCCAAGATGCACGGCGCCGTGTTGCACTATTACATTGCGATCCTTGTTGTAAGTCGCATTGCATTGTGGAAATTCGCGCAACGCGCGAATCAGCGCCAGCCCAAGAAAAGGTAGCGGTGTAAGACGCTGTGACTTGTCGGTGTTCTTATCGTTGAGGTGTTTGCGCAGTGCTTCGACTTCAGTAATGTCGATTTCTTCAACGTACGTGAAGTGCGGTACCTCCCGGGTCGCGGTCGTCATACGCTCGGCGATGATACGGCGCAGGCCTATGACCTTTATTTCCTTGTCAGCTGCCGGGGCAGTCCTGGTCACGGTCGTGTTGGGAGGGTTGCCTGCCAGATGCGCATCAAAATCCTGACGGGAGACGCGGCCACCAGCGCCGGTTCCGACTATCGTCGTGAGATCAACGCCTGCCTCTTTAGCGCGACGTCGAACTGCGGGCGACGTCATGATGCGCGGCTGGATTGTGGGAGCGGCGACATTTGTGGGAGGGGCAATATTTGTGGGAGCGGCTTCAGCCGCGATCGGGCCTGAAGGCCCTCCCACAGGTTCCTCTCCAGCTGAAGGCCCTGCCACAGGATCGGCGGCAGCAGCATCCGTCTCGTACGTGACCAGTGCAGCACCAACGGCGACCATATCGCCGGGCTCGCCAGCCAGCTGTATAACTTTGCCCGAAACGGGAGATGACAACTCAACGGCCGCCTTGTCCGTCATCATGGATCCAACGATGTCTTCTTCGGTGACCTGATCGCCGACTTTGATAAACCACTCGCCGATTTCAGACTCGACCATGCCTTCGCCCAGATCCGGAAGCTTGAATATGTACTCGCTCATCCTTCCTCCATCATCTTGCGAATGCCGTTGGCAACACGTTTCTTGCCGGGGAAATATTGCCACTCGAACGCATGCGGGTAGGGCGTATCCCAGCCAGAAATACGACCGATAGGAGCTTCCAGATTGTAGAAACAATCTTTTTGAATTCTGGCCGCCAATTCGGCGCCGTAACCAGCAAAGCGTGTCGCTTCATGAGCGACCAGGCAGCGGCCGGTTTTGTTGACCGATGTCGTCAACGTTGCAACATCGAGTGGTGAAATACTGCGTACGTCAATGATCTCAGCATCGACACCCACTTCTTCAGCGGCGGCCTTGACGACATGCACCATCGTGCCGTAAGTAACGATCGTCAGTTCCTCGCCCGCTTTGACAACTTCGGCTGTATCCAGCGACACGGTGTAATGGCCCTCAGGCACTTCGCCCTTCGGATGCGATGCCCAGGATACGGCCGGTTTGTCGGGATCACCGTCAAAAGGACCGTTGTAAATTCTTTTTGGTTCGAAAAATACAACCGGATCGTCGGATTCAATTGCACTGATCAATAAGCCCTTCGCGTCGTAAGGATTCGACGGCATAACACTGCGGATGCCGGTCACGTGGGCGAAGAATGCCTCCGGACTTTGCGAATGAGTCTGGCCGCCGCGAATGCCGCCGCCACAAGGCGTGCGAATCGTAACGGGGGAGAAAAACTCGCCCGCGCTGCGGTATCGAATGCGCGCCAGTTCGCTGACGATCTGATCGAAGCCCGGATAGATGTAGTCGGCGAATTGAATTTCGGCGACCGGTCGAAGTCCGTTAATGCCCATGCCGATGGCTGCGCCGATTATGCCGCCTTCGGCTATAGGTGCATCGATTACTCGATGTTCGCCAAACTTGCGTTGCAAACCATCCGTGCAGCGAAACACGCCGCCGAAGTAGCCGACATCCTCACCAATAACGATGACACTCGGATCCTTGTCCATGGTCACATCGAGTGCCGAGCGGATCGCCTCGATCATGTTCATTTGCGCCATGTCAGGATCCCTCGATCTCTAGCATGTAGCGACGTTGTGATTCGAGATGCTTTGGTGTCTCGGCGTAAATGTCGTCAAACATCGTGCCGGGCTCGAGAAACGGCCCTTCGGTCATCGTCCCGTATTGCTGTGCCTCCTTCCAGGCGGCCAAAACTTCAGCTTTCAATTCTTTTTCGAGCTGCTCGTGTTTTTCAGTCGTCCAATGGCCGATACTGATCAAGTGATTCTTGAGTCGATCGATAGGGTCACCCAGCGGGAAGTCCTTGTACTCATCCTTCGGGCGGTACTTGCTGGGGTCATCGCTCGTGGAGTGTGCGCCGGCACGATACGTTACCAGCTCGATTAGCGTTGGCCCGCCACCGCGACGTGCGCGCTCAGCCGCCCACAGGGTGACCGAATAAATCGCGAGCAAGTCGTTGCCGTCTACGCGGACACCGGGAATACCGAGGCCGAGACCGCGCGAGGCAAAGGAACGTCGTTCGCCGCCGGCGAATCCCTGAAAAGTCGATATTGCCCACTGATTGTTCACGACGTTCAGAACTACAGGCGCCTGATATACAGCAGCGAACGTCAGTGCGTGATGAAAGTCGGCCTCTGCTGTACTGCCGTCGCCGACCCAGGATGCGGCGATGTGATCTTCGCCCTTGATTGCCGATGCCATTGCCCAACCGACTGCGTGTGGGTATTGCGTGGCGAGGTTGCCCGAGATCGAGAATACGTTCGCGTCCTTACTGTGATACATGATTGGGAGCTGGCGCCCCTTACACATGTCCCGAGTGTTCGACAGGCACTGACACATCATGTCGACCAGTTTCACGCCGCGATACATGTACAGGCCCTGATTGCGATACGACGGGAAACACATGTCACCTGGGCGTAATGCCATCGCTTGTGCAATGGAGACGGCCTCCTCGCCAAGCGCTTCCATATAAAAGGAGATACGTCCCTGACGTTGGATCTGCCACATGCGCTGGTCGAAAATTCGATTTAGCAGCATCCAGCGCAATGCGATCTGGAGTTCGCTCGCGTCGATGTTGGGATTCCAGGGGCCGACGGCCTGATGTTCATCGTCGAGAACTCGCACGAGCCCGCTACTCAGGAACTCGGTATCACGAGTTCGTGCGTCGGTCGCAGGCTTGTCTGCGCTGCCAGCCGGCGCCAGGTTCAGGTAACTGAAGTCCGGCTTGTCGCCTGGACGAGCTGAAGGTCGTGGTATGTGCAGTCGCGATTTCTTGGCCATAAAAGCTTTATCCTTTGATGCCTTCAGCGACAATGCGGCGCGCCATTCTATCAGCGATCAGATTCGTCGCTTCGCCACTTTCCTTCGCCTCCGCAAATATCGCGTCGAGACGCTTTGGAATCTCACCGACTTCAGCCAGCACTTTCTCTTCTGAGCTGTTACCGAAATACTCGTGCTCAACGTTGATGATGCCGCCTGCGTTGATGACGTAGTCCGGCGCGTACAAAATATCCCGCTCTGTCAGTCGCGTACCGTCTTGTTCGGTAGCGAGTTGGTTGTTCGCTGCGCCAGCGATTACTTTGGCCTGAATGTTTGGAATCGTCTGTGCGGTTAATACGTTTCCGAGTGCGCAGGGGGCAAGAACATCCACGTTGCTGAATAGCAATGCATTCGGCGCCACTTCGGTGACTGGAAGTTCATCCCGCGCCATTTGCAGGTTGTGCCGATTGACATCGGCAACGATTATTCGGGCTCCGGCCTCATTCAACAAACGGCATAGATTCAAGCCGACGTGTCCAACACCTTGTACGGCAACGCTAACGTCTTCTAACGAGTCGCGGCCCAGTCGCGCCTTTACCGCTGCTCGAATTCCGAGGAATACGCCCAGTGCTGTGATCGGCGACGGATCGCCGCCTGCCGTATTGCCGCTCTTGGGCAACCCGGACACGTAATTTGTCACTTCATTGACACTACGCATGTCCTCAACGCTGCAACCGACATCTTCGGCTGTTACATATTGACCGCTCAGCGACTCAACCGCGCGACCGAACGCGCGGAATAGTTCGGGTGATTTAGGCGCTGCGTCGTTAGCAAGAATGACTGATTTGCCGCCGCCGAAGCGCAGCCCAGCGATTGCATTCTTATAAGTCATGCCGCGAGAAAGCCGCAGTGCATCGGTGAGTGCCGCATCGCTGTCAACGTACTGCCAGCGACGACAACCGCCTGCAGCGGGACCCAGGGCAGTCGAGTGGATAGCAATGATTGTCTGCAAGCCGGTGGCGGCGTCCTCGATGAAATGAACAGATTCATGTTGATCGAATTCGGGGTGATCAAACACGTTCATTAGGACGGCTCCGTGTGCACTGGTTGGCAATACTAGGGTGGCTATATGATATCCGGCAAAAACGGCAGAGATCATGCTATTTCATTCACTAATTGTCAAAATTGAGCATGATTAATGCGTTTAACTGCTGTATAACGCTACATATCATGCAATCTGTTCACATCGATCAAACGGATCGCCGCATCCTCGAGATTCTTCAGACCGAACCCGGGGTTAATGCGGCCGAGGTCGGCGAAAGAATAGGGCTTTCTCAGTCTGCTGTCTGGCGCCGTATCCAGAGTTTACGCGAATCCGGGGTCATCCATGACCAGCCAATGAAACTCGATCGAGAAAAGGTCGGCCTCAATACCATGGTATTCGCTCACGTTAAGCTAACTTCGCACGGACGTAGCAATCTGGCGGACTTCTCGGCCGCGGTCCGTGAATACCCCGAGGTACTCGATTGCTATGTCGTGCTGGGCAATGTCGACTATCTGCTGCGAATAGTGACTGAGGACATCAAGGCGTATGAACAATTTTTCTTTGAGAAGCTGTCGCAGCTCCCTGGTATTCAGGAGGTGAATTCCTCCATCGTTCTGTCCGATATCAAGCACTCGACGATACTGCCTATTTAGTACGCAGGTCATTCAGTAACGTCGCAAATTGCACCGGCTGATAGCGTTCATCGTCGCTAAGCGATTCTGCGAGTTTGTCCAGCGAGGCCTCAAGGTCGGGATCGTTAAGTTCGATGACCAGCATCTGCACTGCCATGAACGCTTGTTCGGCACTAGCGTAGTCCAGGTAATTGCCTTCGGCTCCGGCCTCGAGTACTGCTTCAAGAATTTGCGACTCCGATTTGCCAATTCGTGCGGGCGTCACTGCCTTATCGAGTCCTGCGAGTAAATCATCGAGAGCCGCAGCCGCGGTTCTAATTGAGTCGACGCTTTCAGTTCCAGCGGCATGCAAGCGACGCAGGGCAGCTTCCATTGCATCTGTACTTTCCGGTTGTACAGCGCTTGCCAAAGTGAGTGACATTACGAAGGTCCCATCATTTATGAACGGCATGCCGGGCGCGGCGGTGCCATGACGGGACAATCTACGCCACTGAACGTTCTTCATTGAACGGTGACATGCGTGACAGTCGTAAAAGCCCAATTCAGGAAACATACCGATGCCGTCGAAGTGGCTGCTTGCGATTAGCTCGAGACGAAGTCGCGCTTCCTTAACCAGTCCGACTGCCCAGGTATAGCTGTGGCTCGGCACCGGCTTTCTCGTACGATATTCGGCGTCATTTCGGAAATGCGGTTGCCGTCCGAGTGTGCGCCAAAGCTCAGTGAACGTATCGAGCTCGAATGAGAGTCTTGGATGTCCAGCTGCCATCATGCGATGACTCGCAAACTTGAATTCGGTGCCGAGGTGACAGGACAGGCATAGGTCGGCACGAGCTGCCGCTTCATTAGTTGGGTACATGCCGGCAGTTATGTTGCTCGCGTGAGTTTGCGTTGCTGCGTTGTCGTGACTCGACAGCCAGTTTTCGGCGCCACCGTGACATGCCTCGCAGCCGACGCCGTCCGAGAGTTGAAACTTCTCGCCGCGGTGGTCCGGCGATACATTGTCGGCATGACAGTCGAGACATTCCTTTGCCTCGTGCGCTTTGTTTATTCCGAGGCGCGCCGCGATTAGCCGGGACTGCTCACTGTTCAGAGTATCGAAGGCCGCAGCGTGCGGATCGGCTTGGGTCCAGGTGACGTACTCATTTTGCAAAATACCGGTCGCGTCACGAGGAATAGCTGAGCCATGACACTGTGAAGCGGCGCATGTGGCAACGCCGGTATGGATCGAGCCATCACTTTCCGGCAAGTCAGCAGCGTTCGCTGTTGCCGCAAGAAACAATATCGTAGTCGCGAAAGTCCTATTACTCATCTTCGACATACCAGGGGTTTCCTTCTGCATCGAGATACAGTTTCTGCATCTCGTCGAGCGTGAGAGGCCTCGATCCCTTGCGGCCGAACACGGCGATCTGGCCACCGGTCTCGTCTACGCCGCGATCACGATCCAGCCCCTTGGAAAGCGATAGCGCCGCGCTGGAGGTTGGATAAGTTGCTATCAGCTCAGGGCGTGGTTCAGGACTGAATCCATAGAAATTCGGTTGCGAATCGGGAG
>CAYWYT010000042.1:0-13015 GCA_964462665.1 uncultured Woeseiaceae bacterium
GGCTACAAAAAAGGGGCGCTAGTGTAGCCCAAGCTACTGATATTGGGAATTAAATGCTGCCTAAATCGTCTGCAACAGGAAAACGAACTCGTAACAGACCAAACAAGCATAAAAACCAAAGATCATGGTCAGGAACATGCCGGTTCGAAAACGGTTCAGAAATTGTGCTTTCGCCAGGTATACGAGAGCGAGAACGCCAATTCCGGTCAGAAAAAGCTTGCTCGCGGCGAACACCGCGGTTCCGTGCCCGATGACGGCTGCCATTACCGGGTTAATCTCAACCATGCCCCGATCAATGAGCTGCAGCGTCATGAACGCATCAAGACAGCTCATCAGCATCGTGCCGACGGCCAGGAAGAACAGCCACGGATGGTGCCAATCGATAAATCGGACCTCCGATTCTTCTTCGCGCCGGTGCAAGCGCCGCCGCGAGCGGAGAAAACCATAGAATACTGTCCGCCATCCCAAGCTACGACGGTCCGTATCCACTCTGTTATCAACCATAGTTTCGCTCATTTCTACCAACGATCCGCTCCTTCGCATTTTCGATTTATTTGGTGCTTTGCTTAAAAGGAGCAATTAACGTACCAAAACTGTATCTGTTTGATTGTTAAGTATTTTATCAGATCGACGGTATTCTTCAATGTCGCGTTTGTATAATTTGCCGACATCGAGGGATAGACTCGATTGCATGAAGGCATACATAGCTACTCTGGCCAATGGCGAGCAAATAGAATATGTCGACCGCAAACGTTGGTTCTGGACATTATCTCTGGCGTACGCGCTGCTGCCGTTCGGCGGCATAATCCTGCATGCAATTACCGGCAATGAATGGTGGTTTGGTCTGCCATTGCTGCTCACCTACGCTGTGGGCCCAGTGCTCGATTGGATCTTGGGCGAAGATGAAAATAATCCTCCTCCGGAAGTCATCTCACAGCTTGAACAGGACCACTACTATCGACGCCTGACATTTATTGGCATACCACTGCATTTCCTCAGCTTTCTAGGTGCCGCTGCTTACGCCGCGACCCAGAATCTGAGTATTGGCGCATACGTTTGTTTGGCAATGGTTGCCGGCCTCACCGCGGGACTTGCGATCAACACTGCGCACGAGCTTGGCCACAAGAACTCAAAGGCCGAGAAACTGCTCGCCAAAATCGTGCTTGCAGTCCCGGCCTACGGCCACTTTACGGTGGATCACAATCTCGGACACCATCGCAATGTATCTACGCCTGCCGACCCGTCAAGCGCACGCATGGGAGAGAGTATTTACAAATTCGCCTTGCGCGAAATGCCAGGCGCGTTCTTTGAAGCCTGGTCGTTGGAGAAAGATCGGCTGGCCCGGCGCGGCAAATCAGTCTGGAGTACGAATAACCAGATACTGCACTCATTCGCCATTACTGCCCTGCTCACTGTCACCCTGATCGCTGTTTTCGGCTGGATCGTCATTCCATTTATCGTATTGCACAACGTATTCGCATGGTGGCAACTCACCAGCGCCAATTACGTAGAGCACTACGGCTTGCTAAGGAAAAAAGACGCAGCCGGCAAATATGAACGCTGCCAGCCGCATCACTCCTGGAATAGCAACCACATATACAGCAATCTTGTCTTGCTGCACCTGGAGCGGCATTCGGACCACCACACCCATCCGACTCGGCGCTACCAGTCGCTGCGAAACTATGACGATTTGCCGTCATTACCGTCCGGCTATTTCGGCGCGTACCTTCTCGCCTATGTGCCAAAACTCTGGTTCCGGGTGATGGATAAGCGGTTGCTCGCGTTACCCCAGATTCAGGGCGATCTCGATTTGGTCAATATAGATCCTGAGGCAAGGCCAGCTCTGTTTCTGGAATACGGCAGAGACAAAATGAACGAACCCACTATCGTTCTCTAGGATTCATTAATTTTGGACAGTCTATTTGACATAAGTCGGCATTAGCCCGGCTTATGCAAAATCGCCCCCTGTGATGCGCCGCACAGAACGGTGATTACGGGCCGTTTACCGTACGTTGATTGATATTCGTTCGGGCAAACGGGTGATTTATGAGGACTCTTCCAAGCACAGCGATCGTTTTACTGCTGGCATTGCTTTCTGCAGGCGTTGCGCATGCAGAACACGACTTCGGCGTCGGAATCAAAGCCAGCACATTGGGACTTGGGCTTGAAGCCAGCTGGAAACCGCTGCGCTATCTTGAACTTCGCATTGGCGCTAACGCTTTCGATTTTAGCAATGACGGCGATGTGGCCGGCATCAACTACGAACAGGAGTTAAGCCTGCAGTCTTTTTATGGCACCGCAAATATCCACTTCACGGACAGCCCGATGCGAATTACTGCTGGCTTTTATTCTAATGGCAATGAGCTATTGCTGATTAATAATCAGATGCTTGATCAGGAAATCGGTGGCGTTATTTACCCGGGAGCAGGCATCGGAACATTGGTTAGTACCACTACTTTCGTGAGCAGCGCCCCGTACTTTGGCATCGGCTATGACTTTACGATCAAGGGCAAGATCGGTATGAACGTGGACTTCGGCGTCATCTGGCAGGGTGATCCGGAAGTAACACTCACTGCAGACGGGGCACTTAGCGGCAACCCGGGATTCCAAGCCGCGCTCGAAGCCGAGCGTCAGGAAATTGAAGAAGACTTGAGTGACTTCAAGGCAATGCCTGTGCTGCAAATAGGATTCGTCTACAACTTTTAGGCCGCTGTCACCTCGCGCGCAATTCGCACCATCGCCTCCAGACTCTGGTCCACGTCCGCATCGGTCGTCGACCAATTGCTTACGCTAATGCGCATCGCAGTATGTCCCTGCCAAACCGTGACGCCGCACCAGCACGTTCCGTCGCGCTGAATTTCGTCAATGGCGCGCCGAGTTATGCCGTCGTCACCAAATTTGACCAGCACCTGATTCAACACAACATCATTGAGAATTTCGTAGCCTGCGTTGCGAAACCCAGCGGCGAATCGACGCGCCTGGCTGCAGTTGCGATCGATCATGGCCGCCAGGCCACGTCGGCCGAGGGTGCGCAGAGCAGCCCAGACATCTATACCGCGCGCGCGACGCGATAATTCCGGCGTAAAGTCCGAAGGATTTCTGTGCAGCGAATCTGTGACCAGATACTCAGCCGTAATAGACATCGCAGATTTCAAGTATTGTGGATTGCGAACAAAAGCTATGCCGCTGTCATACGGCACATTCAGGCCCTTGTGCGCATCGGTCGCCCAGGAGTCGGCTTTGTTGAGCCCATCTGTTTGCTCGTGAAGTTTGCTCGAAGCGGCAGCCCACAGACCGAATGCCCCGTCGACATGTACCCACGCTCCTTTTGGTCGCGCCACATCGCAAATTTCACCGATTGGATCAAAAGCTCCGGTATTAACGTTTCCGGCCTGCGTGCAAATTATTGTCGGACCCTCGATCGCGGGCAATTGAGCCGCGATCATTCGACCTTGATCATCGACCGCTACACGCACCACACGATTGCGACCGAACCCCAGCAAACCCAGCGACTTGAGTAGCGTCGGATGCGCCTCACTGCCAACCACTACGGTGACTGTGGGGGCCCCAATGAGTCCGTCTGCCTCTACATCCCAACCTGCATCAGTAAGAACTTTGTGTCGCGCGGCGGCAAGAGCAGAAAAATTGGCCACAGTTGTGCCGGTTACAAATCCGGCCCCGGTTCCCTCTGGCAGGCCAAGCACGTCTACCAGCCAATCCAACGCGATGCCCTCAAGCCTTGCAACCGCAGGCGTAACTTCATGCATGCACGCGTTTTGATCCCAGGCGGTGGTCAGCCAATTGGTCGCGACCGTGGCGGGTAAAGCGCCGCCGATGACGAAGCCGAAAAATCTCGGCCCAGCCATTCCCACTGCAGCGGGTGAGCCAACGTCGTCCAGCAAGGCAAGCGTCGACTCGTCCGACTCGCCTTCTTCAGGCATGGCCTCGTCAAAAAGTTTCAGCGCCGCCACGGCATCCGCGCCGGGAGCAACATTCCGGCCAGGCAGGCCTTCCAGAAAGCGCGCCGCGCGCGCCGCCACATCTTCCAATAGGGTTTTCACGACGCAGACCTATCCAATAACGAGTTCTTGCGAACAATAATCAAGGCAACGCACACCAGCAAGAGAACGGGGATCGGAATCAACATCAGTCGGAACCAACCAAAGTAATGCATAACAGTTCCTGCCAGTAAGGACGCAGTCGCCGACGAGCCGAATACCAGAAACTCGTTGATACCTTGCGCTCGATATCGCTCGGCAATGGAATAGCTATAGGTCAGCATGGTTGTTGCGCCGACATACAGAAAATTCCAACCAATGCCGAGCAAAACCAGGGCCCACCAGTAATGCAGCACGGAGTGCCCCTGCAAGCCGACGATCGATGTAGCAAGTAATGCAATGGCACCTGCGAACATCATGCGAACGACCCCCAGTCTTTCGATCAGGAAACCGGATATCAGCGACGGTATGTACATGGCCAAAACGTGAGCACTGATCACGCCTGCAGTTACCTGTAGCGAATAACCATTATTGACACTCATGCTTAAAGGAGTCGCCGTCATCACCAGGGTCATCAGGCCATACCCCGCGATACCGCCCAGTACGGCAACCATAAAGACCGGTTGTAAAACGATCTCGGAAACGGACCGCCCGCTGGGAATGACTTCTGTGTTGTGCTCTGCTCGGGTTTTTCCGAGAAACAGAAACAATATTGCTTGCACAATATAAAGACAGGCGAGCATGAGCATAGATCCCGCGTGTGGGATGCCGTCTACAAGTTCATGACCATAGGTTACGATTTTCGGGCCGATCAGCGCCCCACCGATTGCGCCTAACAAAACAAAGGAAATGGCTCTTGGCACATACTTCGCCTCGACACTTTCTGCCGCCGCATAACGGTACTGCTGTGTGAACGCGAAATTGATACCGAACAAGAAACCGGCGAACAGGAACATATAGAAATTGCTATCTCGTAATGACATGGCTGCGATCAATACAGCAATGACCGCCGAACACGACGCCAGCGCGAATCCCGCGCGACGACCAATTTTCTTCATCAACATTGCGGCCGGCATTGTTGTCAAAGCGCTCGCGAGAACGATCATAGTTAATGGCAGCGTTGCCCACGCCTGATTACCGATCAGTGATGTACCGATCAGCCCGCCCAAGGTGACGAACACGATGGAACCGGTTGCCGAAATCATCTGGCTAAAAACAAGCAGGACGAGGTTGCGAATTTGCATTCGGCGCATTCTCACATATATGCCCCCGAGTGACCGTATAATCTTTGCCTATGCCTTCCGAATTCCTGCCAATTTCCAGCGAGATATCGATTCCCCTCAGTGACATCGATATATCCGCAATTCGCGCCCAAGGTGCCGGTGGCCAGAACGTCAATAAGGTCGCATCCGCCATCCACCTGCGTTTCGATATTGCGAACTCCAGCGTACTCCCCGACCCCGTAAAAGAACGGCTATTGGCGCTCGGCGATCGCCGTATTACTGCTGAAGGTGTCGTCGTCATAAAGGCGCAGTCGTTCCGGACACAAGAGAGGAATCTTCGCGATGCCACGGAACGATTGGCAACACTCCTGGCATCTGCGTTGGTGGTCGCGAAGCCACGCAGGAAAAAAGCGATATCCAGGAAGGCGAAGAAAAAACGCATCGACAACAAGCGCAAACGTGGCCAGCTAAAGCAGAATCGTAGTCGAATCGAAGATAGCTAGTTACATTGGACGGTGAGGTTTTCCCAGGCACATCCAGTTTGATCCCAGTAGTCCGTAACACCGAGCATTTGCATCAACTCCAGGAACTCCGGTCGTTCGCGTAGCGGCATGAATTCAGGCAGGAACAGCAACTCAGTTTCGAAAGCCTGGCCGGGCTCCACAAGATAACGAGCAACTCGCAGTGCCCCGTCAACATCACCGAGGATAATGCGTACAGTCACTTCTACCTGTAGTCCCAGTTCGTCTTTAGCCGCTGCCTGATCCAGTGCGGCAAGAGCTGCATCTGCGCGCGACGGATCCTGGAATGCGTCGAACACTGGGCCAACCCAATCGTCTGCACCGCCGCCGACCGCAGCCCCCGCACTGGCGAGTTTACGTGCGCCTGCAATATCACCGAGCCTGAGCAGATACAGCGCGTTCGCATAGAAGATGGACGCGGTGCTGCCGCCGAGCTCTCTGACACGCTCAAAATAGAAGCCGGCTTTCTCATTCTCCCCTGTCCACGTATACATAATGGCGACACGCCCATTGATGACCGCCGAACTGCCGTCTATTTCCAGAGCTGCTAGTGCTTGTTGCAATGCATCATCGATACGACCCACGCTGCCGAGCATTAGCGAGTACCAGTTAAAAGCGTTTGCTTCAAAGACTGACGCGCTAGTGGCGATTTTGAATGCCCGTTCCGCCTCAATCCATTTTTTCTGTTTGTGATAAACGAAACCGAACACTGCAGCAGCAGCCTCTTCAATTGCCGGGTCGGCTACGATGCCTTTGCTAACGATTTGGATCGCTTTGTCGTGCGACTCAACAAGAGCTGCACCTCGATAGTCGGGTAGGAGCACATAAATTTCTGCCAACGCCAGATAAGCAGGACCGTAGCCCGGATCGAGTTCGATGGATTTTTCGAACAGAGCAATGGCCTTTTCCAGGTTCCCAACGCGTCCACGACGTTCCAGAAGATACTGACCGTGAATATAACCATCGAATGCGTCAGAATTTTCGGAACGACTTGGTGAAAGTAATTGTTGCGCGGAGTCGCCTTCAAAGTGAATCCATACTAGTCTCGCCAGCTCTTCCTGTAAGTCGAACAACTTGCTCCGCGGACCCGCAACCTGACCTGAGTCCACATTGACCCCGTCATTGACGCTCACGAGTTGGTAGCTAAACTTTAGCTCCTCACCCTGCATGCGTAATGCGCCTACCAATACGTTATCAACACCGAGCTCTCGGCCCATTTCCGAATTCGACTTTCCCGCAAGCATTACCTGAGCGTTTTTAATGGCGAGCTCGGGCACGTTTTGCAGCGTACTTACCAGCTCTTCTTTGAATCCCCTCGCTACATAAGCATTACCCGGATCGCCGGAAAGATTTTCAAACGGTAGCACCGCAATCGACGTAACAGACTGCCTGGGCCCAACAACGATCATCCAAACGATCAATGCCACAATCGCCAACGCCGCAACCGCAGCCCAAATACGGGACGCCTTGCGCGTCTCAATGACCACTGGTGCAACAAGCTTTTCGTGCGGCTCGTTAAGAATGACGGGCTGCTTAAGACAATATCCGGCCTTCACTATTACATCGATGTATCGATAGGGCTTGTCATCGCCAAGATGCTTGCGCAGCTGAGAAATACTGCGGTTGATAGGCTCATCTGCAGTCGGTCTGCCGTCCCAACACTCATCGACGAGCTGGTCGCGAGTCACAACTTCGCCGTCGCGCATAGCCAAGGATAAAAGTACTTTGAGTTGTTTGGGCTCAGGCCGAACTATGGCATCGCCACGATGCAATTCGCGGCGCCCGGGAAACACCTCCCAGTCGCCAAGCGTGAAGCCCTTTTCGAGTTCTTCTTTGGTTGGCACCTAACAGCCCTGTCAGCGATAAGCCGCGGTCAATGGTACTCGTTCGATTGGACAATATGCATGTTATATTGGTAACATTGTACCTAATAACCAACGGAGCAAACCAAGATGAATAAGAAAGTCGTCACACGCACACAAACCGGCGTGCGCATTGAGACATCCCTTCTGAAGGTATTGAAGGCGTTGGCCGAATATACCGACCTTTCATTGGGCGACTTGCTGGAAGGGATTGTTCTGCACGCTTTCGAGGGGAAAGCGCCCTTCCAGCAGGCCACTCAGGATGTCATTGGCCAACTGAAGTCGGTCTATGGCTGCGACCTCACCGCTGCGGACAGCCATATGCTTGAAGAGAAATCGCGATAAACCAGCGCCGCAGCGCCAGAGCCTAGAACAGACCTTCTATCTGGCCGTCGCTATTCACGCGAATAGCGTCAGCTGCTGGTACCCGCGGCAGTCCAGGCATGGTCATGATTGCACCACACACAACTACAATGAACTCAGCACCAGCTGCCAGTCGAACTTCGCGAATTGGCACAACGTGCCCTTCCGGCGCGCCAAGCAGGTTCGGATCAGTCGAGAAGCTGTATTGCGTCTTCGCCATGCAAACCGGGTAGTGCCCGTAGCCCGCTTCCTGAAACTGCGTAAACTGATCACGCACTTTTTTGTCGGCAATGATGTCGTCCGCACCATAAATTGAAGTAGCAACCCGTTTTGCTTTATCCCAAAGCGGCAAATCGTCGCTGTACAGGGTACGAAATTGAGAGGCACCACTGTCGGCTATTTCGACGACCTGCTTGGCGAGATCGGCAGCGCCGGCGCCACCCTCGGCCCAGTGATTCGAATTGATTGCCTTCACACCGAAGCCTTCGCAGTACTCCTGTACCGCCTGCACTTCTGCGTCGGTGTCAGCGGTAAATCGATTCACGCCGACGACAACCGGAACGCCGAACTGTGCAAGATTTCGCAAGTGACGGCCCAGATTCTTGAGTCCTTCCTTAAGCGCCGGGACGTTTTCTGAACCCAAGTCAGACTTGGCGACGCCGCCATGCATCTTGAGCGCCTTAATGGTCGCAACCAATACGACCGCGTCTGGCTTCAGGCCTGCCTTGCGACATTTGATGTTGAAGAATTTTTCAGCACCAAGGTCAGCACCAAATCCGGCTTCAGTGACCACGTAATCAGCCAACTTAAGCGCAGTCTTGGTCGCCATCACAGAGTTACAGCCATGCGCGATGTTGGCGAATGGACCGCCATGCATCAGGGCCGGGTTATTCTCCATGGTCTGCACCAGGTTCGGTTGCAATGCATCCATCAGCAATGCAGTCATCGCGCCTTGAGCGTTTAGCTGACTAACCGTTACCGCTTCGTTGTCACGCGTATAGCCGAGCACGATATTGCCGAGACGTTTCTCAAGATCCTGCAGGTCAGTCGCCAAACAGAAAATAGCCATGATTTCCGAGGCAACGGTAATGTCGAAACCGGCTTCGCGGACTACGCCATTGTGAAAGCCGCCCAGCCCCGACGTAATAGTCCGCAGGGTTCGGTCGTTCATGTCGACCACGCGGCGCCAGGTTACGCGTCGCGGATCGATATTTAGTTGGTTTTCCCAATGCATGTGATTGTCGATCAATGCCGCGAGAAGATTGTTCGCCGCACCGATCGCGTGAAAATCGCCGGTAAAATGCAGATTGATGTCCGTCATCGGAACAACCTGCGCATAACCGCCGCCGGCCGCGCCACCTTTCATACCGAAACAGGGGCCGAGACTTGGCTCGCGCAGACACATGACTGCCTTCTTGCCGATCAGATTCAGGGCATCGCCCAAGCCAACTGTCGTTGTCGTTTTGCCCTCGCCTGCGGGCGTAGGCGAGACAGCGGTAACCAGGATCAGCTTGCCGTCTGGCTTGTCTGCCAGCGACTGAATGAATTCAGCCGTGATCTTGGCCTTGTCGTGTCCATACGGAATCAGCGACTCGTGGGGGATCTCCAGCTTTGAGGCAATTTCCGTAATTGGCCTGATTTCTGCTGCCTGAGCAATCTCGATATCACTTTTTACGCTCACTAGTGGTGTCCTTTCAAAGGTTGATGACGTGGTCTTCTATCGCGGCCGCATTCTATAGCAAAGATTGCCCAAATCGCATCCTACGTCGCAGGCAGACAACAATTCTTCGTTTCTCGGACTGGTTCACACCGGTGTCGATGCCATCGACATATACTGACAACCTGTCGAAAAACTGAAGAAAAATCGACACATTCGATTGACATGTCGATCGAATCGACCAAACTAGCTTATATGTCGATTTATCGGACTTTTATCGACATATCAACGGAACGTGTCGATTGTGTGAACATTCTCAGCAAGAGCCATGGAGTGGGTATAAGTGACTGATTTCAATCCGGAAATTCCGAACAATACGCTGCCGAACTTGCCGCCGCCACTAGAACTGATCGAATCGACCGAAATACTCAAGATATGTATCAATGCCCGAGTCGCCCTGGCGGAACTCAAACAAGCTGCCGAGCTGATCCCGAATGCGGCGGTCCTCGTAAACACCCTGCCACTACTGGAGGCGAGAGCCAGCTCCGAAATCGAGAACATCGTCACCACCACGGACAAGTTGTTCGAGTTTGCCGATATCGCGGAGGACAAAGCCGATGCCGCGACCAAGGAGGCGCTGCGATATCGAACTGCCCTTTTTGAGGGCACAAAAATGGTTCGACGCGGCATGCTAACAACCGACATGGCTATTCATATCTGCAGCACTATTAAGGGAACAGACTTGGATATCCGCGGAGAATCCGGGACGCGGCTGAAAAATCGAATGACCGGCGAGGTTATTTATACGCCGCCAGAGGGCCAGAAGCTGCTCATCGAGAAATTGGATAACTGGGCCGACTTCATGCACAACAACATCGAGATTGACCCCTTGGTGCGACTGGCGGTGCAGCATTACCAATTTGAGGCGATTCACCCGTTTGCCGACGGCAACGGCCGAACCGGGCGAATTCTCAACATCTTGTTCCTGGTCGAACACGGCCTGCTGGATACACCGATCCTGTACCTGAGCCGTTTCATCATCCGCAATAAGGCGGCCTACTACCGACTGCTACAAAACGTAACGTCCGAACAGGGATGGACGCCGTGGGTCAAATTTATCCTCGAGGGCGTTGAGGAAACCTGCGTCTGGACGACCGATAAGATCAAAGCGATCCGCGAGCTCATGGAACACACCGCGGAATTTGTGCAATACAAAATGCCGAAGACGTATACCTGGGAGCTGGTCGAACTCCTGTTCAAACAACCCTATTGTCGTATCGGCAACCTGGTCGATGCCGGAATCGCGAAGCGACAGACAGCGTCTGTGTACCTGAAACAACTGTGCGACGCGGGCATTTTGAAAGAGATCAAGTCGGGCCGCGAGAACATTTTCGTTCATCCAAAATACATTGAATTGTTAACCGGAGAAGAGAATGTTTGGATATTTTACGCTGGCGTGGAGACAGAGACCGCTGCACAGGATTAGAATCAGCTAAGTTTGCAGCGGAATTCCGATTTGACTCTCAATCACTCACGCCTATTTCAGCTATTCAAGTACGCCCTTTACGCGTTCCTCACGGTTAACGTGTACTTGTTTTTCGCCGAAGAATTTGCTGCGTCGGCCGTGCAGTTTCCCGATGGCGTAAAGCTCGCAGACGTAATGGTCGCTTACGTCGCGACGATCGATACCGCCGCATGGGTGGTCCTGCTCCTGATGTTCGAACTCGAGACTTATGTTCTCGAAGACCGACACTTTACCAAACCCGTTACCTGGACTTTGCAGGGCCTACGAATCGTCTGTTACGCATTCATCTTTTCCGCGTTCTTCGACTACGTAAACAGCCTCACTTTTGTTCAGTCCGTCTCGCCGCTACTGGGCGTCACTGACTTGTGTACGTTGGTGGGCGACCAGTGGTCGTACGCCGTCGATCTCGATGAATACGTGGATGTCACCGCTGCGAATTGCGCATCACTATCCTCCGGCACAGCATTCGTGCAATTCAGCGAATTGCAAGCGGCTGTAGATTCACAAGGGCACAAAGCAATTGTCGCCCTTGCATGGGTCGACGTTATCAATGCTGCAGTTTGGCTGATCATTGTTCTGGTACTCGAGATCGACGTGCGACTGCAAGAAAAGAATCGCTTCGAGGGAGCCGCCCTTCGAATCAGCAATTTGTCGAAGTTCGTGCTGTATTCAACCCTGATTCTCGCATTGATCTACTGGGCAATAAACGGCGACTTCGTCGACTGGTGGGATTCGTTTCTTTGGTTGGCTGCGTTCTTTTTCATCGAACTGAATGTCGTCGAATGGCGTAACGAAACGCAAGCATCAGGGCAGAACCTCTAACAGGCCCTCGCCCGTACGATGTAAGAGCACGGTATCCGACACTTTCAAGTGCTTAAGCGCTAATGCAGCATCCATGGTGATCAGATACGGGTGCCAGAGATCGTGCTTGTCGCGACGATAAAACCCGGAAACTTCCCATCGATCGCCGGCCGGGTAAACATACACTTTGCCAACTTTACGATCCGGAGCTAGCGGGTCCACGATCACTAGCTGGCCAAGGTCGAGCGTCGATTCAAGCCATTCTCTGGACGCCATGACTACGCTCTCTTCTCGCTGCCGCTCAAGGTTTGGCCCAGTATCCCCGGCCCAACGGTAGGCTAAGACAGCGACCAACAGGCCGACAGAAATTCCGAATACGAGTTTTCCAGCACGATGATTCATTGCTGAGCAACCAGGTAATCGCGCGTCATCTCTTCCGATACCGCCCAAAGTCGCTCTGCCATCGCCGCATCATGTAGATGGCCCTCGCCGACAATCGTGACCGCATTGCAGTCTTCGAAGAATCTGCCACTGACTGATTCAAGCATCGGATTGGTCGCAACGAAACAGGTCGTCGCCGCCCCTTCTGCAATGGACTTAGCGAAACCAAACGCTGACGCAACGGCAAATCCACCCTGAATGAAGCGATTCATGTTGCGATCAATTTCTGTATTGATCACGCCCGGGTGAACTGCATTCGCAGTGATATTAGTATCTTTCAAAATTTCTCCAAGTCGCAACGCAACTAATGCATTCGCGAGCTTCGAATGCCCATACGCGCGTCGGTCCTCGTAATCACGATGCGCATCCAGATTATCGAATTCTATACCGGACTCCGGCGCCGATCCGTACGCCGCCCGGCTCGACAGCATTACAATTCGCCCCTGCTCCGCCAAGTACATGCGGCCCAAGAGCCGATTAATGAAAACAAAATGACCGAGATGATTAATAACGAAGTGCTTTTCAATGCCGCCGACAAGCTGCGGCTCGCCACCGGCACCAAAATACCCGGCATTGCAGATCAATATGTCCAACGGCGAATCTATTAAACGAATCGCATCAGCA
>CAYWYT010000043.1:0-12879 GCA_964462665.1 uncultured Woeseiaceae bacterium
ACGTTCGTACTGCGATGGCAGGATGCATAAGTGCCAGCCACCTCGCCCCTAAATCCATCAAAACAATCGGCATTGTGGGTGCAGGTCTGCAGGCTCGACTGCAGCTGGAGTATTTGCAGTACGCAACGGACTGCAGGAATGTTGTTGTTTGGGCAAGAGACGATGAAAAAGCTATTTTATTTCAAAGTGACATGGCACAAAAGGGTTTTGCTGTAGCTATCGCCGGCTCCCTCGAAGAGCTGTGTAAGTCCAGTAACTTGATTGTCACCACTACACCCTCAACAACACCCCTGATCCTTGCGGACTGGGTCATGCCGGGTACGCACATCACCGCGGTCGGCAGCGACGGCGGCGGCAAGCAGGAACTCGAAGCGGCCGTACTTGCGAAAGCCGACCACTGCATTGCCGACTCAATCTCGCAGTGTGTATTACTGGGCGAGTCGCACTTCGCGATTGCTGAGGGACTTATCGACGAGGCTGACTTGAAAGAACTTGGCGCTATTATTTCAGGCGATGAAACAGGTCGACAAGACGACAATGAAATAACAATCGCCGATCTCACCGGTGTAGCTGTGCAGGATATTCAAATCGCGAAATCAGTACTTTTAAATCTGGCGTAGAAATATGATCAAGAAGATAATCACGATAGTCGCAGCGCTCCTTGTCGTTGTTGTCGTGCTTTTTTTCTGGCTGGCGCCAACCAAAATTGAACGTGCGCAGAATCGCGTCATCGCGCACGCGCCGTACAAGATCAACGCGGCAGCGAGCGAGCTGCATCAGGATCTCTTCATAGCCGACTTGCACACCGATTCACTGCTGTGGAAGCGTGACCTGCTACAAGCGTCCGACGTCGGTCATGTTGATCTGCCGCGCTTGCAAAGCGGAAACGTCGCGCTGCAGATTTTCTCGGCTGTGACGAAGAGCCCTTCTGGCCTGAATAACGTCGAGAATACGGCGGACTCGGACAACATTACGCTGCTGGCGATCGTTCAGCTGTGGCCTACAGCAACGTGGTCGAGCATTTACGAGCGCGCGCGCTACCAACTCGAGAAGTTGAAGGATTTCTCTGAAGCAAGTGATGGAGCGCTGCAGCTCATACTTTCAAAGCGCGATTTACAAGCGCTGCTCGATGCCCGAGCCAGGGGCGAGAACACAGTCGGCGCGCTCTATCTGATAGAAGGTGCGCACCCGCTGGAAGGGAAAATTGAGAACCTTGATCGTCTGCACGAACAGGGGTTGCGAGTGCTCGGCTTTACGCACTTTTTCGACAACGAACTGGGCGGCTCGTTACATGGTGTATCCAAGGCGGGCCTTACGGACTTTGGCAGGCAAGTAGTACGACGCGCCGATGAGCTCGAGCTCACTATCGATATTGCACACGCGTCACCGAATTCCGTGCGCGACATCCTTTCGCTCACGGACCGTCCTGTCATTCTCTCGCACGGCGGGGTCAAAGGTGTGTGCGATACCCCACGAAACCTCGATGACGAGCTAATGCGTGCAGTTGCTGCAAAAGGCGGACTGCTCGGCATTGGTTATTGGGCCTCGGCAATCTGTGACGTCTCACCGACTGGCATAGTGCATTCGATTCGCTATGCCATCGACCTTATCGGTGTTGACCACGTCGCACTCGGTTCCGACTTTGACGGCACTGTCACGACGCCGCTTGATACGTCAGAGCTCGCGATCCTGACGCAAACAATGTTGCAGCAGGGGTTCACTGAGGAAGAAATACGCAAAGTAATGGGTGGCAATGCGCAGCGATTCTTTCTCGAATCGCTGCCCGATTAGCCTCTACATTCCGTCCAGCGCCGCCTTTAGACTCGCAACTGTCCGATCGACGTCATCCAGCTTGTCCAAGCCAAACAGCCCGATTCGAAAGCTTCGATAGTCCGCAGGCTCATCAACCATCAGTGGAACGCCAGCGGCGATCTGCAAGCCTTGCGCCACGAATTTGCTGCCGTTATGCACATCAACATCGTCCGTGTAACAAACGACCACTGTCGGCGCTTGAAATCCCTCAGCGGCAACGCTCTTGAAGCCATATTCACCAAGCAGTGCCCGGACCTTCGTACCCAACTCTTCTTGCCGCTGCCGCAACGTATCGAATCCAACGTCAACGGTGTCATGCATCGACTCAGAAAACTTAACCAACGCGTCGGTCGGCATCGTCGCGTGATACGCATGTCCGCCATTCTCATAAGCGGCCATGATCTGCATCCATTTCTTGAGGTCGCAGGCGAAGCTTGAACTTGATGTCGCCGCTATCCGTTGCGTTGCCTCAGCACCCATCATCACAAATCCGCTGCAGGGAGATGCGCTCCATCCCTTCTGCGGTGCGCTGATGAGAATATCCACTCCTATGTCACGCATGTTCACCCACATTGCGCCCGACGCGATGCAGTCCAATACGAACATACCGCCATTCTTGTGGGTCGCTTCTGCTACGGCGGAGAGATAGTCGTCGGGAAGAATCATCCCGGATGAGGTTTCGACATGTGGCGCGAAAACCAGATCCGGCTTCGAGTTTTCAATTTCCTTGACGACTTCATCGATGGGGCATGGCGCAAGTGCTGCCTGTGATCCGGATTCGACCGGGCGTGCCTTGAGGACCGAATGCTCGGCAGGGATGTCCCCGGCATCAAAAATTTGCGACCAGCGAAAGCTGAAAAAACCATTGCGAATGACGAGGCACTTCTTGTCGGTTGCGAACTGCCGCGCGACTGCCTCCATCGCGTAGGTGCCGCCGCCTGGAACGACCACTGCGGTCTCGGCACCGTAAGCGCCTTTCAAGGTGGACGAAATGTCTCGCATGACGCCCTGAAAAGACTGCGACATGTGGTTTAACGATCGATCGGTGAATACCACCGAGTATTCCAACAACCCATCCGGGTCAACATCTGGCAACAAACCTGACATACGTCTTAACTCCGCTGATCAATGAGGTACAGAACGGCAAGACTAAAGGCAAGCGCCAAAGAATAGAAGCACATTGGTGTGCCCCCGCTGCTTCTTGGGCAAGCCATCTGGCCGAATAGCTCCAAACCGGAGCCTGCAGCTGCCATGGCGAATACCGGAATGAAGCCGAGTAGAAATACCAACAGCCGCAGCCTGTCTTTGAGAAATGCCGATACCGCAACCAGGCTGTAGCCCAACAGAGCGACGTAACAGGCAGGCACGAAACCTAGCGACGGACACATGGCGTCCCCGGTCCACTGCCGGAGCGCGATGGGTGCGACCCCCACAACGCCAAAAATCGCGAGCGCCACGAAAAGCCATCTCGCGATAATTGCCGCGGTCGTTTGCATTAACGGGTAAAGGCTAGCAATTGGTTACGATACTGCCCGCTCAGTGTTTCTTCTGTTCCGTCAATATAGGTCACGTCTACGCGAGTAGCCTTACTGTCGCCAAGGCCGAAGGTCATGATATGTGAGGGATCAGAACATAGTCCCTCACCGGAGACGAAGTCATTGACGAGTTGGCTGCCATCATCAAGCGTTACCGCAACCGATGCGGCGATGGAGGCAACATCGTTGAGTAGTTTTACTTTCAAGTAACCAGCATCACCGCCCTGACTCAGATACGCCTGTGAACGACCCGCAATATTGACGTGCACGATGTCCGGATAACCGTCACCGTTGAAGTCCGCCGTCAGAGGAGAGATCGAGTAGCGTTTGTTGATGACGCCGGCCTGCGCGCCTACTGCTGCGAACTCACCGTCGGTATTCTGTAGCAGCAAGCGTCCAGGCAATCGCAAGAACGGAATTTTGTGCGGCGGTAATCCAATGTAGTTTTCGGCAACGATCAGGTCTTGCCGACCATCAAGATTGAGGTCTTCGAAGATCATGCCCCAGGAAAACTCGTAGTCGGCCACTTTTGCCTCGCTGGCAGCGTCGCGAAACGTAAAGTCACCGCTATTTTGAAACAGTAACCACTTCCAGTTGTTCACCTGCCCATCCGTCAGATCGCCGCGCACCATGAAGTTGGGTGGTGTCGAACCAACGTTCGAGAAGGCGAAGTCCATCAAGCCATTATTGTCGTAGTCACCAACGGCAATCCCCATTGGATAGGCATACTCGTCACTACTCGGGTTGCTCTTGTTAACAAAAGTCCCGTCACCCTGGTTCTGCCAGGTCCGTACCTGACCCGTGTCGTGTGCAACAACCAGGTCTTCGTTGCCGTCTCGGTCGATATCGACGAAAATACCCATGAAGGTGTTGTGCTTGTAGCTTAAGCCAGCGCTTTGGGTCACATCGACGAAGGAATTGTCTCCATTGTTCATGAACAGGTGACTGCTTCCGCCATAACCTTCCTGGTTAAAAATGTTTTGCCCCTCAACCAGGTCCAGACGAATGTAGCCGGCAACGAATAAATCGAAGTGGCCATCACGATTCAAGTCTGCAACACCGACAGACATCGGCGTCGTGTCCGCAGGAATCGCGAGCGGCAGCTTCTCACCAGAAAATGAGCCACCGGTGTTGCGGTGCAACCAGACGCCATCGCCTCGCGTTACGAGCAAGTCGTCATAGCCGTCGCCATCCGTATCAATGACAGAAGCACCAAAGGTCGCTACTGCATCGTCTTTGCTAATGCCGGCGGTGCCTTCAATCTGCTCGAATTGTCCATCGCTGTAACGCAACAGTGCGTCCGACTGGCCCGGCCCGCCACCCAGAAATAACTCCTCAACGCCGTCGTTATCGATATCGATAATCGCACTGCCCGCAAACGGGTGTGCGGTGGAGAAGTCGTTGCTTTGATCAAACGGAATTTCGACCGTGGTGTACGTGGGGATAATGACGCCCTCTGTCGACACATCGTAACCGACCCTGGCGTCCATCAACCCGCGAGCGACGAGCATCAGCATCATCACAGCCACAAGAGCGAAGATGCCCTTACCTATTCGGGACAGAAGCTTCATTGCTTAGAGTTCCTTCTTTCTGGCAATCACTAAGGATGCACTAAAAAATATAAAAAACGCGACATTGAGTGCGATTGGCATCAAGTACTTACCGATCGAAGGCGCGAAATAGTAGATAACGAAGTTGGCGACGAGCAAAACGATGGGGTTCAGCAATGCCATCCAGCGAGGGTAGTGACTGCGGCCGGACAAAGTCAGCCAGATAAAGACCACGGACAGCAGCAATGTAGTGATGCGAATAATTTGCAGCAATGTCTCGTAGCGGAAGTCGTAGAGCGCGGCCAGGTGCTCAATGTCGGGTGACATAGGCGTGTTAACCAGTGCGCTGATACTGGCGCGCGACCCGATCCAAACAGCGCCTACAGCGAAACCGTATGCGGTAGTGAAAAATACCGCCAAGGACCAACGCGGATTTGCAGGCTTCAACATCAAATGGATGTGCCAGGCGCCAATCAGGTAAAACGGCGCGCCGAGAACGCCAAGGAAATGCCCAACGGATGTTCGCTGATCCGCGATACCAACAAAGAACTGATTGTCAGCACCGAACCGCGCCAAAGCATCGTAGTGCAGGACGAACTCGCCGGCTCCCGTTACCAGGGCGGCGAATAAGCCGGCAATGCCGGTGAGTATGATAGTGGAACGATTCATTGCTGCCTCCCGGCATGGGATCTATTCGGGTAAGGTATAGACGCCCATAGTGGTAATTTGGTTACAGGCACAAGGTTCTATATTTTGGATGAGCATGACCCGGAAACACTGGTTCGCGAAAACATCGGCTGGATGCTTTCGTTGGCAGAGCGTTTGTTGCGAGACCCGAGCCTCGCTGAAGACGCTGTCCAGGAATCATTGATTTCTGCATTGCGCGGACTGGGCAACTTTCGCGGCGAGTCTTCTTTAAAAACCTGGCTGCACCGTATCACGACGAATACCTCGTTATCCGTGCTTCGAAAAATCAATCGGGCAGCTGAGCAATCCATTGAGGAACATCTACCCATATTCGACACCAATGCGTGCCGCATCGAGCATCCCTGGAAACACCTGGCCTCGATAACCGAGCTACTGGAAGTTCAGGATATTCGGGAACGAGTAACTGCGGGAATCGACCTGCTGCCCGACAGCTATCGCCTTGTTCTGCAGTTGCGCGATATTGAGGGTTACGACACGAATGAAACCGCCGAGCTACTAGACATCTCGACCGAGAATGTAAAAGTTCGACTACACCGCTCGAGAGCCGCCCTAAAGAAAATTCTAGAGCCGCTTTTGAGAGGGGAGAATTACGTATGACAATCAAACGTCGGCTAAAAGGGATGATGTTGCAGCGAATGCACAACATGATTACCTGTGTTGAGTTCGAAGGATTCATCAATAGTTACCTCGAAGAATCTCTACCAGTCAAACAGAAAAAATTGTTCGAATGGCACCTGCGCATCTGTCGGGAATGTCGCGAATACATGGCGGCTTACAAACGCACGATCGAATTGAGTCAGGCGACACTTGGCGGCGCGAATGATCCCGTGCCGCAAGATGTGCCGGAGGACCTTATTCGAGCAATTCTCGACGCCACCAAGAACTGAGCTACTGTAACCAAAACTCAATTCGCTGCGTCCAACGAGAGGCCTGACCAAATTGGACTCTCATCGTTATGATTTTTCGCAGTGTGTACATCCTTTCTCTGTCGCTGCTTGCGATGACACCGCAGTACTGCCTGGCAGAATCCTTGTCGCGATATCTGACGCTTGCAATAGGTCATGTTGGCGTTCTGGATCATGGTATTGAGGACCCGGGCGTTCTGAAAATCGAGTATCGATTCCGTCCAGGCTTAAGATGGGCGCTCGCGCCCGCTATTGGTGCAGCCAAATCGGGAAACGGGTCCAGTTTCATTTTCGCCGACTTGGAAAAGGACTTTTTTCCAGGTAAGCATTGGGCTGTAACGCCAAGTTTCGGTATCGGATCATTCGCTGACGGCAAAGACGTTCAATTGGGCCATTCGATTGAATTTCGTTCCGGCATCCAGGTTGCCTATCAGTTCGAAAATCGTTGGCGCGTTGGAATCGCGATTTTTCACCTGTCGAATGGCGGAATCAGTGACCGTAACCCGGGTACGGAACCTATGTTTTTGTCTCTCTCTTTGCCGCTACCGTGAGTTAAGCGCTTAAGGCAAGACGCGCTTGAACGGCCTGACGGTCACACTCTTGTATACACCACCTGCGACGTAGGGGTCTTGCTCAGCCCACGCCTGAGCGTCTGCCAGCGATGCAAAATCGACCACAAGAAGACTGCCAGTAAAACCGGCAGAACCCGGGTCTTCCGCATCGACTGCGGGCAACGGCCCTGCGACCAGTACTCGTCCGTCGGCGTTGAGCTCGATAACTCGTGCCAAATGCGCTTCGCGAGCCGCGACTCGATTCTCAAGGCTGTCCGGATAATCCTCGCCGACGATCATGTACCACATGTTGCTCACTCCAAATTTGCGCGTTTACGAACTATGTCCGTTTCCGAACGACTGACGTCTTTTGAATAACAATTGCTTTCTTCGGACAGGACGACCTTCGCCCGGATTCTTATGATTGCACGAGGTAAAAGCAATCGGAGGACCATATCATGACGGAAAATTCGAACGAAGACACGATGGGCTTCGTGTGGAATCAATGTTGGAAGTTATCCAACACGATAATAATTTCTAATGAATTGGCCGACAACAGGTCCAGTTTCATGAAGTACAGCGAAGCAGAACGTCTGCGGCTTGCAGAGCAATTCGCACAGGCCACAGGAATCTTCATGGCATGCGTACTGGTTGCCGAGGAAAAGAGCAAGGAACCGGCAGTTGTCGAAAGGTATAAGTCGTACCAGGATGATTTTACGCAATTCGGTTATCAAGCGGGCAAGCTCTCAGGCGAGTTCGCTACCGACGCTGAACTTATTGAATACCTGGAGGGGTTGGCATCGTTTACGATCGGGCAATTAAATCTTTACCGAATTGAACCCATGCGCTTGCATGATGCGGCCATGCAAACGGTAGAAGACCATGAGAAGGAAAACGCCGGGAATATGCAGTAGTGCCTCAACACATGACCTCTTTCGACTTCTGCAGCGCGTCGAGGCGCTGCACGAGTACGGTATGTTCTCGGTCCGCATGACCGCTGCGCACATAGTGTTCGGCAGCATCACATACCGCCTTTAGAAGACTATTCTCTGCAGCGAGATTACGAAGATCGCCCACATCCTCCTGAATACTGCCGTCACCTCGCGACACATGTTGCAGCATGTGCTGGACCAGGTCGCTGGTTGTAACGATGCCCGCTACCGTGCCGTCATCAGCGACCACGGGTAACGCATGAAATTCGCCGACTGAAAATTTCTCTGCAGCATCGCGAAGATTCGCGCCAGAATCGAGGACCACCGGATTTGGCTGCATGAGCTGGCGGACGGTTACTTTGTCCAATGACTCATTCGAATTTTTGAGCAAATACAGCTTGAGGAAATCGCTCGCGGACAGGATGCCTACCAGTTGCCCGTTATCGACAACAGGTATGTGATGTATACCGGTTGATTCGAACAATTCACGTGCCTTGGTCAGCAAGTCGCCAGGTGCAACCGTGGCCGGCGAGTCTGTCATGACTCGAGCGATAGATTCGTTGCGCATTCTGAACCACCTTCGACAGGGTAAGTGTCAATTATCACCGATGCAGTGTTCGTGCACCGTGACACAGCGCTAGATTTCGCTACAGCGCAGGTAATACGCGGCCCTGACCTGAAAATCCCGCCCTGAGGCGCTTTGACCAAGATGTGATGTCTGCAGACAAGACCAAATCACGCTTGTTTTCTACAGTGTGTACATCAACACGGAGGACAGGATCATGAACGCATCGATAACCACAACACATAAGCCATTTACGCTGGCCGACGCGGCCAAGGCACAAGTTGCAACTTACTTGTACGAGTTGTTTGCGAGCGACGAAGGTTTGCTCTCTAATCTTGATCGCTGGACGCAACGGCGAATCACCGATGAGAATATGGCTAAACTCGCGCTCGTTTTTGAGTCTGATGATCCCGCCGAAGCAAGTTATCGAGACCTGATTCGCGAGATAAGCACCGAGTCCGAGAATGGCATCTACCTGGCGAAAGCTGACTCACCGGTCAGACACTTGAGTCGGATAGTCGATGAGCCTGGCGTTTCGGGCCGGCTTTCCAACCATATTGCGGCGATTGCAGAGAACATGTTCCCTGACGAGTTAGCCCATTCAACCGAAGATCTCGATCTGGTCTGGATAACGATTCAGGCGCGTCATGATAGAGCGCATGTCGATGCCCGAATTTCGGAGATCATCATCAGTCACATTATGGGCGATGCAGATATGGCACGGGATATGTGCAACGCAATACGCTCTCTGCAGTATGCGTTTCATGAAAACGTTGCAAGACGTTGCTCGAACCTGAATCTGCACACTGACGACCGCGACGAACGCGACCTGATGATCATGGTCGGTGAACTTGAAAAGCGCAGCGGCAGCTATCAAAACCGTATTGCAGCTATTAACAGCCGCGTCGAAACATTGTAAATCAGACCCCCTGAGCCGACATCTCCCCCCCCGATCGTCGGCTACCCGGCGGGCCGCAAGGCCCGCTGTTTTTACCGTTAGATTTCAGTGACCGCCAAAGATATCCGGTTTGCAGAGCGTACATCTTTCAGCAAGTTTCTTTATGATATAAAAATGAATACAAAAACGACTGTGATTCTGTTTGGTCTATTCGGGCTGATGTCCGCATGCGCTCCTCAGCCGACGACACCGATCGATCTGTCTGAAACGAATTTCGACGGATTGCAGGAGGTCAGCTCAAGGCATTTTTCTGCTGCATTTGTGCGCCCTGGCGTTGATTTCGGTGACTATCAGGAACTGCTTTTGAGTGAGTCCGAGTTGGCATTTCGAACACCGGACAGAGCAAAGCAGCAATTTCCGCTTACGCCGCAACAAAAGAATCGTTTTCGTCAGCTGCTGGACGCTCAGTTTGGCGAGGAGCTCGCGAGCTCTACCACCCTGCAGCTGACCGATTCTGCGGGCCCCAGGGTCCTGAAGCTGGACGTCCGGGTTCAGGACATTATCGCAACGGTGCCACCTCGTTCGGTTAGCGGAGTAGGAGATATCGCCTTGCAGGCTTTGGCCGAAGCGACACTCGTGATCGAGATAAGTGACTCGGAATCCGAAGAAATTTTCGCACGAGTATATGATCGTCGTGTGATCGAGGGCACAGCAATCGCACAAAAACAGGGTCCACCGGTTACACAATGGGAAGAGATTGAGGCCGTCTGCAAGCGCTGGGCTGCAACTGTGCGAGCGCGCCTTGACGTTGTTGTTAGTGGCAACTACTAAACGCGTTCGAACCCTGGTGCCCTGCTACCAAAACCCTGAGACCTGAAAAGTCGGTCCGAAAATTCGAACCTTCAAGTCGCCCTTCCAGCGATCTTCAGAGAGCGTGCCGTCGATCTGGAAAAACTGATAACCGAGCCCGACACCGACGTGTTTGGCTACCTGATAATTGGCGCTTAGATTGGCGTTCCAGATGCCGCCAGAATAGTCGTCTATATCGGCGGAGAACCAGTCGACGCGAGCACTAAGCAGCCATTTCTGAGAGGGTGAGTATTGATACAGGGCACCCACATTAGGGATCGGCAATGACGCTGATGCTTTGCTGGCTGCGAAGGCCGTCGATCCATCGTCTAGCGTTGCCTCACCTTCGATTCGCGCGGAGACGTCGAGCCAGTGGAGTCCTGCGGCGAGTCTAAAATCATGCCCGTCTTTTTGCCGAAAGTGGTGCGATACGACTACTCGCGTAATGTCCACGCTCGATTCTGCCGCGACGGCGGCGCCGACTTCGTAGGTCACACCACCCCATTCAATTGTGCCCTCGAGAGTGTGCTCCGCGTCCCGCGTCGAACTGAAATACTGTAGCCCCAGATTCCACTTCTCAGCAAACTGCCATCGGAATTCGGCTATAGCCAACTGCGGAGAGTCATCCACGTTCAGATCGGAGTCGAAGTCTACATTCAGCGACGGACCTGAAGGTGTTGTCGACCCTGCGGCAGAGGCGTTGAAGGTGCGACTTGTGAAAAATCCTCCCACGGAAACGTAGAATTTACTGTCGAGCGCCGGGTGTCGATCATCGGCGGACGCAAGTGATGTTGTCAGCAAGCAAGCCAGCAACGTCATTTTGGTCAGTACTTTCATGTCTTGGTTAAGCTGTCTTCTACGCTAGATCGGATATGAATATCCTGCTGTGGAAACGGAATCGTAATACCATTGTCGCGCAGCGCCTTAAGTACTGCTTCATGCACGTCGTGCACCAACGGTAGTCGATCCGACAACTGCCGCAAGTACGCATGCAAGGTGAAGTTGAGTGAACTGTCTCCGAACCCTGTGAAATACACCTGCGGTGGCGGCTCATCGAGTACGAGCGGCAGCGAGACCAGCGTGTCTAACATCACCTTTTGTGTAAGGTTTGCATCAGACCCATAGGCAACACCGACCGGAATTACGACACGAGTAATCGGGTCCGAAAGCGTCCAGTTAATGACCTGTTCAGTAATGAATGATTTGTTCGGCACAATGATCTCTTTGCGGTCCCAGTCGGTAATTGTGGTCGCGCGAATTCGAACTCTCGATACCGTGCCGGTCAACTGACCCACTGTTACGGTGTCCCCAACGCGCACGGGCCGCTCAAAGAGAATGACTAGTCCTGAGACAAAGTTCGCCACGATTTCCTGCAGGCCAAAGCCAAGACCCACACTGAGTGCTGCAACCAGCCATTGAATCTGCGACCAATTCCAGCCAATTACACTGAGTACCGAGAATGCGCCAATCGTGACGACCAAATAGCGCGTGAGAGTATTAATCGCATAACGACTCCCTGGTTCAAGAGTCAGACGTTGCAGTATCAAAATCTCCATCAAGCCCGGTAGATTCTTCGAAGCGATCGCGGCAACCACAACTATAAAGACAGCAAACAGCAAATCTGCCAACGTCACCGGCAAAACAGTTTCTACGCCGTCGAGCATCACAGTCTGCGTCCACAACCCAACTTCATTCAGGAAGGAAAAGGCGGGCAGCACACCGGACCAGATATTCCAAATGATGACCGCCGATAGAACGATCATCATCGACTGCAGCAACTTCCTGGTTTGCTGATCTACTTGCTCGAGGTCCAGCGGGACTACGGCTGTCGGTGCTATTTCGTCGCTCGCATCCGACTCCTCATCGTGTTGTTTTTCGGCCCGCCGCATTTCTCGATCCCTGAGCGCGATTTGCAGGGCCAACTTGCGCCGTGCCAACGCCGACCACCGCAGTACGACCAGGTACGCCACGGTCAACACCAGCACTTTCCAGAGGGTATCGACCATCAATCCTGCAAGAGTCGTAGACGTATACAGAAAGCCAAGGCTCGAGACGACGACGAGCAACAACGGCAATCCGATGCCGATTCCAAACCAGATCCAACGTAGTTTGGCCAACCACGACTCCGGGAAGCGTTGATAGTGGGATGCCACAGCGCCCGAGTCGGGGTGCAAAATCGGACGAATGACTGCTGTGAAAAACACCATCAACACGATGAAGAGAAGCCGCCCGACTGTCGCCCTATCGCTTTGAATCTCAGAAAAGAATAATATGACCGTCGCGAAGAGCAAAGGCGCACCGATAATTGCGAGTCGATGCAGTTGCCGTCGAATAATGGCTATATTTTTTTGCTGCCAGCCGAAATGTAAGGCCAACATGCCACCTGGTGCACTGAGTATTCGAAAAAAGAGAACGTAGTAGAGGAACTGACCAGTCACATCCAGACTGCTTCCTACCGCCTCCAAAAACCCTGATAGCTCATATACATTCTTCAAAAACCAGGCTATCGAAACCAGTACGAACGGAATAGGCAAGGCACGGATAGCGACAATGATCAGGGACCCGATCGTTAAC
>CAYWYT010000044.1:0-12673 GCA_964462665.1 uncultured Woeseiaceae bacterium
GAACCGAAGTTCGAAAGAGTGAACGGCCGCTTCTGGCCGAAACCAGCCGCTCGAATGTTAGAATACCGAGAGGCTGCTCATGATCCAAAGCAGACACTGGAGCTTCATCTGAATAATCGATTGAAATTGGCTTTGGGCATTGCCGGTTTTGTCGCGGGCCTTTACCTAATTTCGTTTCATTCCGATTCAAACTTATTCTTTTTGGGCCTGCTCTTGGGCATCTGGGGTGGGCTTACTATTCGTCCATTTCTTTATCGTCGCGACTAGCAATGACCGGCTGCTTCTGGCCGAAAGCAGCCAGTCAGAATCTCCTAGAAACGATGTTTGAGCGGCTGGTTTCGGGAAAAGCGGACACTCAGCCTGGGTGACAAGTAAGGGTCAGAACTAACCGCGTCCGGGGAGTTCTTGTCTCGGACGGTCGGTGTCTTTGCAGTCTGAATTACGCAGGTAGACCATGGACGCCGTTCGCAACCACAGCTGATACTGCCTCAATACCATCGGGATCTAGCAAGACCATGAATGGCCACTGGTTACCTAATGCAGGATTCTCGCTGGTAATAAAGTTTGCTGCCTGTTGTTCATCGCCCATTGCAATCGCCGCGATATGAAACCCTTCGGCCAAACGGAGCGTCGCCTCGCTCGCCTCCTTTGTCAGGAGAGTCGATTCAATATCAATGCGCGTGGCAACTTTACTTAGGAGCGGTTTAGGAAAATCCAAACTCGATGTAATATGATCAAGAAGTGATATCAGGGACGCTCGCGGCAGACGGAAATCAGCGGTCGACCTACAGCTGAGCACTTCGTGATCGATGATTCGATCGCCACCAAGTAGCGCGTGAATTGCGAGGTCCCGGTGTCCGTTTTTCATAAACGAATTGTACCGCTGTGTGCACAACAATTCGAGCGAAGTGGAAAGTAGGGGGTCAAGAATTTCCATTCGTAACTTTATTCGAAACGACTCAAATAGTATTTGGAAATTCGACTGACTTTTCGTAACTTTAGGCGGTAGACAAACGATAGAATGAAGAATAAGTTATTGATTCTTGGTTTTTCTATTCGTAACTTTATTATGGAGAACCAGTGTGTTGGTCCGGCGTAATAGACATTTAAAAAGGGAATAAACAATTAAAATACGTGAGGGCGCGGGGGAATAAACATTTAAAAGTGTTTTCAATCAATAATATAGCTGAAAATACTTACACGCTCTCGAATGGATCTACAATTGAATATGGCGTGGTTGAACAATAATTGATCGAATGTAGTAGCCGACTACGCATCAAATTGATGCAGTAAACATTATACCGATCTCGAGCCCGGGCTGCGCGCCGGAAACCCGACCTACTAGTTCGTTTATGAACTTTGCTCGGTTTTTCAAACCTGACAAATGAAACGATCGAATCTGATAGCTCAGCGGCAGTTCATTTGGCATGAACTGAGGCACCCAAGCCAATGCAAAGCGATAAGTGCTGAACGGGATCGAGTTCATATTTTTGCTACTCGTCTATTTGCAATCTTGCCTACCGACCGAGCTCCAAAATACAGATCGTTTGACTCCATGTCAGGAAAACCCGGATTTGCAGCCGAATTCTTCCTAGTTACAGGCGAGGCCGTCGGAGGCCGGAATCATTCCGCGCACGTATCTACCCAACTTCTATGTATTTTTGGCGTGCTGATTCTCTTGGCGATAAGACCCGCCCTTTATTCAATACCGAAGTGCGTGTTAGCGACAATGAAATCGACGATTGGCGTCGGATCTCGCAGACTATGTGGGTGATGTCCAACGCCTTTCTTGTGAATAACTCGAATAGATCCCCCGTATTCAGAGTAGCGAAAGCTAAGCACGCCACTATTCTCAGATACCGGGACGATTTCATCGGCGTCGCCGACCACGTGCAAAATTGGTATGGCGGCGTCGGCAAGCGGCCGTAGGTTGTCTATTGGATTATTTCTGTAATCCAATGCCTCTGCCGCCGATAGTTCATATGCGTCGAGCAACTCCAGGTAACGATCAGGGTCACCGTTCCCGAGGCCCAGTCCGCCAGGCCAGCTCTTGAAGTCCACGACGGGCGCATCGGCGTAAATGCACATCACTTTGTGCGGATTAGCCGACGCCCAGTTGTAAACAATCAGCCCCCCTCTAGAAAAACCCTCCAATACAACTCGTTGGTTGAATCCGTGATTTTCTACAAGGTAGGCATGGAATCGATCCCAACGCTCGACGGCCTTCGGAGCACCGTAAAGTCCTGAGACATCAACATAGGCCAGGTGGTATCCCCGCTTCAGAAGCGCCACATCGACCTGCGGCTCATGCCCAAAGAAACGTGCGCGCCAGACCCAGGGATTTCCGTCCGCGGCCCTCTTCGGAACAACGACAATTGCCTGAACTCCGTCGAATTTGAATTCATGCTGGGTGAAGGAGTGAAACCAAGACTTCGTGACACCAAGGGATTCGTCCGGAACGGATAGCCGACTCAATGCGCTAGTAGGTTCTGTGATGGATGATGCAGTACGGGCACCCGTACAGCTGAGCAGGAGCAAGGAAATAACTAGGTAAATTGCGATTAGGGCACATGATTCCCGACTTCGCCTCTTGTGAACTATCGTGATGATGGTTTCCTTTTCCGTCCCGATGATCCAGTCCTATATTGTAAGATCGATTACGACTCGTTCTTCGACCTGATTTCTTACAATGACAAAGCTAAGAATACCCATCCAACGTCGTGCTTGATTGGAGGACCTTAAGGCGGCGACATCGTGGATTTTCTCGGGGTCTGAATTCCATTCATCAAATGCACCGATGATCACATCACGGGCTCGCAAACCGCCCTTTTCTGCAATACTGCCCGCTTGGATAGACTCTATGATTACACCAGAAATACTAGGCAATCCGTACGCGGATTTATCGCCTTCTGTTGCGACACGCCGAACGGTCGCACCAAGAACGTCAAATGTTTCATCGACTCCAGTCGTGTCGCTACTTAGAAACAGTTCCGGCGCAGGAGGCGTTCTAGCTTCAGCTTTCAGCCACGCTGATCTAACACCGAATTCCATCGGGAAGTTCTCAAATCCAATCTCTTTGGCAGGAGACTCATCTGATACACGAAAGTCGCCGTTCTCTGGATCGAGGAAATTCGCATCGCCAAAAAGCGAATTGTGATCGTTCCCTAGAGTTTGCGCCTCCGCGAGGGCCGATTCAGTTGGAAATAGGTTCCAATCAATTTTGTCTCCCCAATCGTTAACGAGGATCTCCTTGTAGTCAGTCATGACAATGTTGTGCTGAAACACGTCCCCGGAGTCGTCAAACCACACATGTGGATGAAATGAGTTATTCAGGAGAACATTGTTCTCGACAATACGGCGGAATCCCTCTCGCAATTTCAGACCGCCGCTGAGACAGAGGTTGTTGCGAATGATGTAATTTGATGAGCCATCATCGAGATCGATGTCCCAACCATGATCGGACTGCCAGCGATTGCCCTCTATCAGAACTGGTTCGATTGCATCGGCGAAAATCAGGTCTGGATGATCCTTGGCTATTTGATCCATTACGACGCGATCTGGATGCCAGAAACGGTCGCGCCCCCAAGAGTTAAATGCGCCGTGATCGCCGGTCTCAAGAACGGTATCGAATACGTCGTTGCCGCGCAGGATATGTCCGCCCCACGTTCCATCTCCGATGTTTATGCCCGCGCGTGGCATATCGTAAATCGAGTTGTTCTCAACAGTGACTCGGGCAGCCATGGCAATTTGTACACCAGCAACCTGTTTCTCAACGCGCCCAATATGTGCAATCAAATTGTCTTCAACCAAAATATCGGCTGGGTAGACGTCTGATTTAGGTCCTGGAGTTTGATCCATGTCAGCAAGCTCGACGAAATCCAGATACGTAAAACTCGCTGACCTAACCGCCTCTGGTCTCCCAACAACGCTGATACCGCTGGCGCCAATATCAGTTATCTTATTTCCTGTAGCTCCCGAACCTTTGTTGTAGCCGGAAAAGAAAATGGCGTTGCCGCCTAGGTCCTTAAACTCCGAACCTCGAACAAAACTGTTCTCGGTGCCTTCGAGGAATATCGCTCCGCCTCGATAAACCATCCAGTCGCTGCGCAATAGCGGTTCGTTCGTCTTCAAGAAAGTCATCTTAGTTCCGGTAAAGCCGAGATCCTGGATTTCAATATTGCGTATTGGGCGGTCGGGAGTTCCGCGCAACTGGATTATGCTTTCAAGCCTTGATATCTCAACCATTGCCTGCCTGAGGTCCGTGCCGGGTAGGGGGTAGAGGTAAAGTTTCTTCTTCGCCTCATCGAAAAACCATTCGCCCGGGGCATCGAGTTCCTCAAAGATGTTCTCTACATAACGAAAGTCAGGGTGCGGTTCAGACGGCCTGTTATTTCCGATACCATCGCCAAATTTAACATTGCCGTCGGCGTCTCTTCCCGTGATGTTGTAATGCCAGCCGCCCCAGCGGCCGTCATGCAGAGCATGAAAGATACCGGTCTGCGGGTTGCTCCATGTCGTGACGCGTGCGGGACTAATAGCATCGGAAGAATATCCATTGAACGGATTTTTAGAAGGATCGAAATTCGGATAGCGAGCACGGACTTGGGGGACGCCGTCGACAAATAGACTATCGAAATTCGGGCCAACCAGAGAGGTGACCCATACGTCGTCAGAATAGACCATCCACTCAGCCGTTACTGAGGTCGAGCCACTCAGAATCGCTTTTCGTGCGTTTTCCGCGCGGATAACAAACGGCATAGCGTCGCGACCGGAAAGACTTGCGTCGATACTGATCGGTTCGTCCAGGTAGTAGACGCCATCAGACAAAACGATTTCGACGTCTACACCTTGAGCTCGTTTTTTGCGGGCAGTTTCGAGTGCAGAACCGACCGTTGAGAAGACTGAATTGTGCAGGCCATTTGATGATCCTACATAAAGCGTTTCATACCCATCACCCTCGTATGATGGGGTTTTTGAGCAGGCAGCAAGAATGGAAATGATGAAAAGCCATACTAATCCGTGTCTTCGCATTGTCAGTAGTCCTTCTAAAGAGTTCGGACAGCACAACTTGTGCGTGTCGCTGGTTTTGGACGCGTTGTCGCGACTATCTAGCAAGTCATGACTGCACCAGGCAGTCTCGGTCGATGTCGGCTATTGACCGGCAGCCGGTGAGCGCCATCGCTACGTGCATTTCCTTCCGAATTAGCTCGAGAACATGAGCTACGCCCGATTGCCCCGATGCGGCGAGTGCGTAAACCCAACTTCGACCGAGCAGCACGCCATCGGCGCCGAGTGCGAGCATGCGAACTACATCCAAACCGGAGTAAACACCCCCGTCAGCAAGCACGATGAGTCGGTCACCGGCGGCATCGGCTATCGCCGGTAATGCACTTGCCGTGGAGGGGACTCCGTCGAGTTGCCGGCCGCCGTGATTCGAGACGACGATACCGTCGACTTCCACCGCTGCGGCTTCGCGGGCATCGTCGGCATCGAGTATTCCCTTGATGATGATCGGTCCCTCCCAGTTTTCGCGAACAAACCCGAGGTCTCGCCATGACACAGACGGATCAAAGTTCTTCTGCATCCAGGCCATGAAGTCCTCAAGCCCGCTGTTCTTGCCTAACACCGGCGCAATATTACCCAGATTGTGCGGACGACCAAGCAGTCCGACGTCTAACGCCCAATGTGGCCGCATCATTGATTGGGCGATGCGGCGAACGTTTCCGGTCAACCAAGATTCGCCAGCCAGTCCGGAACGATAGTCTCTGTAGCGTGAGCCTGGCACCGGCATGTCGACCGTAAACACAAGCGCAGATACTTTTGACTCGCGGGCGAGCGCCAGCATGTCTCGCATGAACGACCGATCGCGGATCATGTAGAGCTGAAACCAGAATGGTTTGCTCGCTGCCGCCTCGACCTCCTGAATAGGGCAGACGCCGACAGTTGAAAGTGTGAACGGAATTCCGGCGTCCTCTGCCGCCCGCAAAGCCTGTACTTCGCCCCTTCGAGCGTAAATGCCAGCGAGGCCCACGGGCGCCAACGCCACTGGCATCGCTAGCTTGGTGTCGAACAGGACTGTCGAGGTGTCGATCGAGGAAACATCGCGAAGTACTCGCTGACGAAGTGGCAGTGCCGCAAGGTCACGCTCGTTGGCTCCCTTGGTGATCTCGGCGAATGAGCCGCCATCGAGATATTCGAACAAGAAGCGAGGCACGCGTTTTCGTGCAAGAGCTCGATAATCGCATACGGAAGCGGCTTTCATGATCGATCCTTTAACCTAGTCATCGAAGCGCACAACGGTTTGGCTTTGCTCTCCTAAGCCTTCGATACCGAGGTTAATTTTATCGCCAACCTTCAAGTAGATGGGTGGCTTTTGTCCGAGCCCGACGCCAGGTGGCGTACCGGTTGAAACCACGTCGCCAGGCTGCAGACTCATGAACTGACTTAGGTAGCTGACAATGAAAGCAGGCTTGAAAACCATCGTTCTGGTGTTGCCATCTTGATACCGATGTCCATTGACCTCTAACCACATGCTCAGATTGCAGGGGTCGGCGATCTCGTCCTTTGTCACCAACCACGGCCCGATCGGGCCGAAAGTATCGCAGCCTTTTCCCTTGTCCCACTGATTGCCGCGTTCCAGTTGGAATGTGCGTTCCGAGACATCGTTGCAGACACAAAAGCCCGCTATGTGATCCATGGCGTCTTCTTCGCTTACGTAGCTAGTGTGCTTGCCAATGACGACAGCGAGCTCAACTTCCCAGTCTAGTTTGTCGCTATTTTTCGGTTGAACAATATTGTCATTCGGACCACAAATGGCGCTGGTCGCCTTGGTAAATACTTCCGGCTCTGCTGGTATTTGCATGCCTGATTCTACAGCGTGATCTGCGTAGTTGAGACCGATGCAGAGGAACTTACCAACCTTAGCTACACAAGGTCCCAGTCGGTGTGTTTCTTCGACCAAAGGTAATTTACCGGTATCAATTCCGTCAAGTTTTCCGGATGCGAGGGTCGCGCCATCGACGTCGTCGACAAAACCCTCCAAGCTGCGCAAATTTCCGTCCTTGTCGAGCACGCCCGGCCGTTCTTTTCCCACCGGACCATAGCGAAGTAGTTTCATCTTTCTATCCTGACTAATTGTTCAAAGTTACAAAGCCGCCATCGATCGGAACGTTTGTTCCGGTTATGAAGGCGGCTTCGTCGGAGCATAGATAAGCAATTAAACCGGCGATTTCTTCAGCTTTTCCCATTCGTCCAATCGGCTGACTCTTGGAAAGTTCGTCGAAAACCTCATCGCGGTTGTCGGGGTAGTTTTTCGCCAGAAAGTTGTCAACAAAAGGCGTGTGCACACGGCCGGGTGCGACGCAGTTGCACCGAATTCCAAAATCTACGTAATCCTTGGCAACCGAATAGGTCATGGTGAGTACCGCGCCTTTCGTCATGGAGTATGCGAATCGGTCGGCGATTCCAACCGATGAGGCTACTGAGGCGACATTGACTATCGAACCGGTTCCGCGGGCCTTCATCGCCGGGACGATTGCGGCAAGCATGTTGTAAATACCCTTAACATTTACGCTGTACAGGCGATCCAGGTCGGCCTCAGTGGTATTTTCAAGATTACCGACATGGGCGATTCCAGCGTTGTTGACGAGAATATCCACCTCGGTTGAGTTGAGAATCTCAGTGGTGATGGCGACTACTCTATCGTGGCTGCTGACATCACAGGCATATGCCACTGAACTGCCTCCGGCCTCGAGAACCTCATCGACAGTTTGCTGGGCCGCGTCCAAATCGAGGTCCAGCACAAGAACGTGTGCACCTTCGCTGGCGAGCCTCGTACAAACGCTCTTTCCGATTCCGCTACCACCGCCGGTCACCACCGCCGTCTTGCTTGCTAGTCGGTTATTCATTGCTGTCCTTCTAGACCATAGAATCGGGCGGCATTGCCGCCTTGAATAAGGGCACGTTCGTCTTTGCTCATCGCGGACATCCACGCGGCGGTCGCCGCATGCCACTGCGCGTATTCACTGGCCAAATTCAGTACTGGCCAGTCGCTACCCCACATAAGTCTTCTTGGTCCAAACGCTTTCAACAAATGATCGAGGTAAGGAACAAGGTCCTCGTAGGATTGCGAAGGTCGTGCCTCGGTTATCAGACCGGAGATCTTACAGAACGCTGAGGTTTCGCAGGCGACCCTAGATATGCTGTCTGCCCACGGCTGCCATTCGTCGCTGGCGATGTTGGGCTTTGCGCCATGATCGATCACCGTTTGCAGGTCGGGGTGTCTCACCAGAAACTCAATCAGGCATGGCAGATGGACGGACCTGACAAGCGCGTCAAAGCATAGGTTAGCGTCAACCAAGCAATCCGTCGCCTCGGTCAAACTCGGCCTGTTGATCCAGGCCGGGTCTGCAACGTCCTGAAGCATTGGCCGGATACCTACGAACTTGGGGTGTTCAGCAAGTGCGGTCAATTCATCGCATGCCGACGGAGATTCCATATCTATCCAGCCTACAACGCCCGCAACAAAGTCGTGTTGTGTTGCAATATTGAGCAAGTAGCGAGTCTCTTCGATGCTCTCGGCAGCCTGCACGAGGATGGTTCTCTTAATCCCTGCATTCTTTAAAAGCGGTACAAGGTCTTCGGGGCCAAAGGTTTTGAAAAGCGGTGTAAGGTCGGGTGTCAGCCAGCCATAGTCGTCTCGCTGCAGTGACCAGAAGTGTTGGTGGGCGTCAATGTTGAGCGTCATTGGTCTGTCACGGCTATGCCGGGAATTGGCGCATCTCTGCGAATCAACTTTTGGTCTTTGAGCGCGGCCCAAAACTCATTGGGAATGTCTGTCGCGAACAAATCCAAAGTCTGCTTAATGCGCCGAACGTTGCCGATTCCGGGGATTACCGACACAACCGCGGGGTGTGCCAAAGGAAACTGAAGGGCGGCGGCTGGTAGCGGGATATTGTATTCACCGCACACTTTTTCGATCGATGCGACTTTTGCGACCACGTTTTCGGGCGCTGGCCCGTAATCATAGTGCCACGGCCCCTTTCCTTTTAAGCCTGTCGCCAAGATCCCGGAGTTGTATGCACCGCCAATAATAATCGAGCAATTCCTCTCAACGCACTTTGGCAGGAATGTGTCTAAAGACTCTTGCTCCAACAAGGTATAGCGTCCGGCTAGCAGAAAGCAGTCCCAGTCGCCGTAGTCCATCGCGGCTTCACACACCTCGAATTCGTTGACGCCGAGTCCAATTGCGCCGACTCTTCCGTCACGGCGCAACTCGTTCATCGCCTTATAACCATCACTCATCGCGATCGGGAATAGCCGATCATTATCTGCGCCATGGGTGGCTTTGCCGATATCGTGCATGTACAGAATATCAACGCGGTCCAGGCCGAGTCGTTGTAGGCTATCTTCGAATGAGCGGATGATACCGTCGTAGCTGTATTCGTACTCGATGTCGAATGGCATGGGTGAGACAAAGCCATGACGCTCTGAGGCGTAACCCGCTGGACGTAACAAACGGCCGACTTTCGTCGACAACAAGTACTCATTGCCATCCAGGGAACGTAGTGCGTCGCCGACTCGGCGTTCGCTTAATCCTTGGCCGTAGTGTGGAGCTGTATCGAAATATCGAAAGCCGTTCGCCCAGGCGGTCGTCAGGATGTTACTTGCTTCATCATCCGAAACGGTGTGGTACAGATTACCGAGAGAAGCGCAGCCGAAGCCCAACGTGTCGATTTCGACGCCGGTATTGCCAACTGTATGTCTTTCGAATTTGGCCATAAACTCGAAAAGGTTAAGCGATTACGGTCTTTAAGGGCTTATTGACCCTATCGACCCACTCGACGCCGTCCGGGAAGCGAAAGCGATCGAGTGTTTGGTCGAACATCTTCACGCTGAAGCCAGGTTTGGTCGGCACTTGGTACGCTCCGTTGTGAACTTTGCACGGGTCTTCAAAATGCTCATGCAAATGATCCACATATTCGATCACTCTGTCGCCTATTTTGCCAGATATCATTACATAGTCGATCATAGAAAGGTGTTGCACGTACTCGCAGAGGCCCACGCCACCAGCGTGTGGACAGACTGGTTTGCCGAATTTCGCCGCGAGTAAGTAGACCGTCATGATTTCGTTGAGTCCAGCCAGCCGGCACGCATCAATCTGAACAATATCGATCGCATCACTTGCAATAAATTGCTTGAAGAGAATGCGATTCTGGCAATGCTCACCGGTCGCAACTTGGATGTTGCCAATGTTTTCACGAATCTTCTTATGACCCATGACATCATCCGGGCTGGTAGGCTCTTCGATAAACCACGGGTCGAAGGGGGCCAGTTCGCGTACCCAATCAATTGCTTGGTTCACTTCCCACACCTGATTGGCGTCAATCATTAGAATTAGGTCTTCACCGATAGTCTCGCGGGCGATTCTGCAACGTCGAATATCGTCGTCAATATTCTCGCCGACCTTGAGTTTCACATGACGAAAACCTTGCGCGATCGCTTGCCTGCACAGCGTTTCCAGTTTTTCATCGTCGTAGCCGATCCAACCAGCCGAGGTCGTATATGCGGGGTAGCCGTTTTCCTCGAGGTGCCGGATTCGCTCAACGCGATGAGCGGCGTTCGCCTTAACGATCGCAATCGCCTCCTCACGCGTCATCACGTCTTGGACGTAACGCAGATCTAAACAGTTTACGAACTCTTCGGCGTTCATGTCGGCGAGTAGTCGCCAGACCGGCTTACTTTCGTCGCGGGCCCACATATCCCAAACCGCGTTGACGATTGCGCCGGCCGCCATGTGTACAACACCTTTTTCTGGTCCTAGCCATTGAATCTGACTATCTGATCGCAGTTGGTTGTAGAATCCGCCCATATCTGCCTTGATATCGGCGAGGTCTTTGCCGATGATCAAGTGTCTCATCGCTTCGACAGTCTGACAGCAGATTTCATTTCCTCTGCCAATGGTAAAGATTAGGCTATACCCTTGATTACCTTGCTCAGTTTCCGTGACTATGTAGGCAGCCGAGTAGTCCGGATCCTTATTGGCCGCATCAGAGCCGTCCAGAAACTCGGAGGTCGGAAATCGAATGTCATGGGTTGTGAGAGTGGTTATTCGGTTGCTCAAACGGTGTGTCTCCGCAGGAATCTATATATGCAAAGCTATTGCATAAATGAAAACATGTCAATTAACTACCATTCGACGCTACGTGAAAAGGACGGCTCTCAATGAGTAATGACTCGAAAAAGACCGGCAAGTCAAATGGCCGACGAAAAGAGTACAAGGCTCCTGCTCTGGAAAAAGGCCTCGATATTTTGGAATTGCTGGCAGGTGAGGAGCAAGGACTAAACATCAGTGAACTTGGGAAGAAGCTGGGTAGATCAGTCGGCGAGATTTTCAGAATGATCGCGGTGCTGGAGCAGCGCGAATACATCAAGTTAAGAGACGCTTCGGATGCCTATGTCTTGACGCTAAAAATGTTTGAGCTGTCGCATCAGTTACCGCCGATCGCGAGATTGTCGGCAGCGGCTGCGCCGGTCATGAAGCTCTTGGCCCACGATAGCAATCAGTCGTGTCATGTCGCCATCTACTACGATGGCGGCGTCCATGTTGTCGCACAACAGGATGCTCCAACTGAAAGAATACTAAGTGTCCGTCTTGGCGCAAAGGGATCTTTGATGAATACGTGCTCAGGTCATGTTCTTCTCGCATTCTCCGATGACGTGGAGCGCGAACAGATGATCAGCATTATTCCTGGCAAGCAACACAAGCCTACGCCGAAAGAAATTGAAAAAATTGTGAATCGTGTTCGCAAGCAAGGCCACGAGACTATCAAAAGTGCCCAGGTACGCGGAGTTCAGGATGTTGGATATCCGATCTTTGACCACAGTGGGCGAGCAATCGCCGCGTTAGTCGTCCCATATATCGCTTACCTTGATAATTCACATACCGTTTCTTTGGCAGAAGCCTCTGCGCTAGTAGGTAGTGCAGCTAAAAGAGTCTCAACTCTGCTTGGTTACCTGCGCGCCGGCTGAATTATTCTCGCCACGCCACGCCACGAGCCGACCGGCTCGATTCTAGAAAATTCCGGTACCACCGGCAGACTTGCATCCAACTAAACTTTCGCGTGGAGATCGCTTCATCTCCAGGCGCATTGCCGGCGACGTAGCTGAATTTCTCAGATTGCCAATGTTTGCGCTTACTGAAATTCACCAATGAAAAAGATTTGCATATATGTTTTATCGATGCTATATCTAAACCACGTTGCTTTTAGGCATCGTCAATACCAATGCATGATCTAACTGTTCCGGGGGACGTTAATGAATAACCGAATTGGGCTTGTACTTCCGCTGACTACCGCTCTTGTCGTAAGCGCCTTTGCATTCGCGCCGATTTCGTTCGCGCAAGAAGAAGAGGACGAGGTACTTGAAGAGATTGTCGCAGTTGGCATTAGGTCGAGTTTGCAAAATGCGCTTAACATCAAAAATGATGCCGACAGTATTGTTGATGCAATATCAGCTGAGGACATCGGCAAGTTTCCAGATCAAAACCTGGCTGAGTCCTTGCAGAGAATAAGCGGAGTACAAATCTCCCGACAAAACGGCGAAGGAAAAAATGTCACCGTACGCGGGCTATCTCCAGAATTTACGTTGATCACTTTTAATGGTCGAACGATAG
>CAYWYT010000045.1:0-12593 GCA_964462665.1 uncultured Woeseiaceae bacterium
ATGCTCTTCTTCTGGCGTGGCCAGTGGCAACTCGAAAGCGAATGGTCTGAATGGATACTCGAGCGATAAAGCGCGGATTTTATACCTCGCTGGCCGCGCTCGGGGTCGGCACGGTTCTGGTTGCTGTGTTCTTACTCAGTCTAACCGCGCAAAACTCAAATGACTTCGATCGACTGCACAACGTCATATTCTCGATCAATATTGCCGGCATTATTTTGCTGTTCATTCTTCTGGTCGGCAACCTCGCGCGGTTGTGGCGTGACTACAGGACGCATGTTCCCGGTGCTCGGCTAAAGGCACGCCTGGTCGGCATGTTCGTCGGTCTGGCGGCACTGCCTTTGATCATCGTGTTTTATTTCTCATTGCAATTTATCAATCGCGGCATCGACTCCTGGTTCAACATAGAAGTCGAAGAAGGAATGGAGAATGCACTGAAGCTGAGTCAGGCAGCATTGTCGATGCAAGTGCGCCAACACCTGAACGCAACGCAGCAGATCGCGCAACAACTGGGTCAGGGTAATGAGCGACACTTAGTATCCGAGCTCAGCATGTTGCGTCGCGAAAGCAGTGCCAGCGAGATTACGATTTACGGCAGCAATAATCGCATTCTGGCGACCAGTTCGAACAGTTCCCAAGCAGAACTGCCGCGGGCTCTGACTGAGGAAGTGTTGCTGCAATTGCAGCAGGGAAGACCATACGTTGCCCTGGATCCGGAAGGCTACATAGTTAGAACGGCAGTATTATTTCGTATCAGTGGACGGGCAGAGCCGATCGGCGTCTTGCAAGCGCAATTCCCCGTGACCGAAAGGCTGGCGCGCATGGCAGAAAGCGTAGATACGTCGTACCTGGGCTACCAACGCATGCTGTATTTGCGGCAACCGCTCAAACAAACGCTCTCCCTGACGTTGACCATTATCTTCATGTTGAGCTTGCTCGCGTCTGTATACGGCGCGTTCGTTTTGGCGCGACGACTGGTCGCACCTATTCAGGACTTGGTTGCGGGCACACGGGCGGTTGCGGAAGGCGATTTCGATACGCAACTGCCAAAACCGTCACGCGACGAGATCGGCTTTCTGATCAACTCTTTCAACGACATGACGCAACGGCTGGCATCGGCGCGGCGCGAAGCAAGTTTGTCGCAAGCATTGGTTGAAGCGGAGCGCACTAATCTCGAAGTTATCCTGGCAAGACTGTCGACGGGCGTTGTGGCGCTGGAAGCTGATATGCGAATTCGCACCGCCAACGAAGCGTCGGGGGCGATTCTGAATGTTGACCTTGAGGGCCGCGTGGGTGAGAACCTGGTAGACGTCGCCAAAGGCGAGGCGTTGCTCGAGCAGTTTGTCGATGTAGCGAAGTTGCACTTAAGTGCAGGCGAGACCGAGTGGCGCGAACAACTGGTACTTCGTGGTGAGACCGGCCGACGGGTGCTGACCTGCGCGTGTACCACGTTGCCTGGCGATGAAGATCACGCTGCCGGATACGTCATCGTATTCGATGACATCACTGCTTTGCTGCAGGCGCAGCGGGATGCTGCATGGGGCGAAGTTGCCCGGCGCCTTGCGCATGAGATCAAGAACCCGCTAACACCAATCCAGTTGTCGGCAGAACGCATGCGCCGCAAATACCTCGGCACGATGAACGCAGAGGATGCAGAAATCCTTGATCGTGCGACACATACGATCGTGCAGCAGGTAGAGGCGATGAAAGAAATGGTCAACGCCTTTAGTGATTATGCGCGGGCGCCGGACATGGATATCGGGTTGTTTAGTATGGACAAGCTGGTTTCTGAAGTGGTCGAACTGTATCGAGCGCAGGAGAGCGGAATCGATATCGTTCTGACCCTGGACCCAACTATGCCGATGATCGATGCCGACATTGGTCGGGTTCGGCAAATTCTGCACAACCTCATACGCAATGCTATCGAAGCGTTGGAAAACACAGATAACGGTCAGATTGATGTGCACGTGAGCGTCGCCGAGATCGATCACATCGACATCATGCAGATCAAGGTCGAAGACAATGGGCCTGGCTTCGAAGAAAGTTCGCTCAACCAGGTGTTCGATCCATACGTTACGACGAAACCGAAAGGCACCGGCCTCGGCCTGGCCATTGTGAAGAAGCTGGTCGAAGAACATATCGGGTCGATCCGGGCATACAACAGTAGACATGGTGGTGCTGTTATCAGCATAAGACTGCCCCTGACGGAGGCAGCACGCGAAGCAATCATTGCACAGGCACCTGCACGTGCCGAGATAAGGAGGGAACAAGCATGAGTACTTCTCATGTGCTGGTAGTTGATGATGAGGTGGATATCTGCGCCTCGATTCAGGATATTTTGGGCGACGAAGGCTACGGAGTAACCGTAGCGGCCGACGCGGAAGAAGCGCGAGCAGCACGAGCAGACAGAAAATTTGATCTGGTCCTGCTGGATATATGGATGCCGGATACTGATGGCATTACTTTGCTACGCGAATGGTCCGAAGGTGGTGACCTGAGTTGCCCGGTCGTAATCATGTCCGGACATGGCAGTGTGGACACCGCAGTTGAAGCAACTCGCCTCGGCGCCTTTGATTTCGTCGAGAAACCACTTTCACTTGCCAAGTTGTTACGCACTGTCGAAGCTGCGCTGAGCTCGGCCGAGAAACAATCCAAGACTGCACACGCCTTGCTGCCGTCACTGCTGGCACCGGTCGGTCGCAGCAAGCTAATGCAGGCACTACGCGACAAGGTGCAGCACTATGCACGCCACGATGCGCCCGTCTTGCTAACGGGCGAGCCCGGCACGGGTCGCAGCGCGTTCGCGCGTTACTTACATGCCCTCAGCAGTCGCACCGATGAGCCTTTGGTAAGTATTACCGCCGCATCTTTGACAGACAGCAATGTCGAGGAACAATTGTTGGGCAGTGAATCGGGCGGCGAAATTCATGCCGGTGCATTCGAGCGCGCAGCTGGTGGCACCTTGTTGATCGACGAGCTAGTGGACCTGAATGACGCCGCGCAGAAAATTCTGCTTGCTGCCATGGAGGATCGCAGTATTCGACGTGTGGGCGGAAGCGAAAATGTGCGACTGGACACACGCATCGTAGCTACCGCCGCAGCTGACTACGAGGTGAAGATGGATAGTGGCGCATTACGCCGTGACCTTGTTTTGCATCTAAACGTGTTGTCCTTGCGTGTGCCACCGCTGCGCGAGTACTCGGAAGACGTCCCGGAGTTGCTGACCTACTACGTCGACAAATTAGTTGACGCTGAGGGTTTGACGTTTCGGCGTTTCAGTGTTGCGGCACAGAACAGATTGCGTAACTACCCTTGGCCGGACAACGTCCGCGAACTCAAGAACCTGGTACGCCGCTTGCTTTTGTCGCAAGGCGAGGGCGATATTTCGCTCGAAGAAGTTGAGGCAGACCTTAATGCAGGCGAGCAAGTCGATGAACCACTGGTAAAGCAAGACTTGTTGTCTCTGCCGCTGCGCGAAGCGCGCGAGCAATTTGAGCGCGCCTATTTGCAGCAACAACTCGTGCTTTGTGATGGCAAGGTCGGGCAACTGGCGAAGCGCGTCGGCATGGAGCGGACGCACCTGTATCGCAAGTTGCGCACGCTCGGCGTGAACTTTAAAAGCGTTAGTGCGGAAGACTAGTCGGAATCAGTTGACCTTCGGTCGTGAACGTTAGGCCGGGATCATCGAAGTCCTCAATGCTGAGGCCCCGAATCAGATTCAGAGCTCTGTTCTGAGCATCGATGCTGGGTCCGTCCGGGCGTAGCTGAATTGTTGAGACGATCTCACCCTCCACGAAGCGGCCTTGTTCGTCTAGCGTTGCTTTCAGTATCGGCGCAATGCCTTTCGCGCCGGCAACGCTGATGCCGTAGTAAGTCGCGAAATTGCCAAGGCTGTAGGCGATTAGCCGGTCTTTGTAGCGCTCCATACCACGCACAACGTGCGGACCATGTCCGAGCACCAGGTCGGCACCTGCATCGACCATGCTTCTGGAGAAGCGCGCGACATCACCGCGCGGCTCACCGAAATACTCTTCCTCGGCGAAAGGCACATGCATCATTGCAGCGCCCTCAGCTCCGCCGTGAAAGGTCACGATAACGATGTCGTGGGACGCGGCAAATGATGTGACGGTTTGCTCGGCAAGCGCATAGTCGTGCAGCAAGTTGGATTTTTGTGTGACTGCGTATGCGAGTACCGCGACAGAAAGGCCTTTAACCTCAAAGCTTGCGAATTCACCTGTGCGACCTGAGTGACGGATAGCAACTGCATCGAGTGCCTGCATCGTAGACGTGCGACCGTCCTCGCCAAAGTCGCGAGCGTGATTGTTGGCCAGGCTCAATACATCGAATCCCGCATCACGATAATGCTGCGCGTAGCGTGTTGGTGAGCGGAATAGATAGCAGGCGCTCATATTTTTGCATTTGCTGGCAGGTTCACCGCCATCTACTAACGTGCCTTCGAGATTGCCGATGGCGATGTCCGCCGCAGACAGAATCGGTGTGACGTGGGCGAAGAAACTGAGGCCATCGTCGTCCGGCAATTGATTCTGCGGGTAGTCAGTACCGATCATCATGTCACCAACGGCGGCAATGCTGATCAGTGTGGATGGTGGCGATTCTGTGGGAGCGGCTGTAGCCGCGATCGGGCCTGAAGGCCCTCCCACAACTAGCGTGAGCAAGGTCAGATGGAATGCGAGGACGGCGCGCTTAATCACTTAAGCGGATGCGCAGGACATCGATTTTGGCTGCGCGCAGTCTGCTGCGTAACAGGTTGAGTTCATCGAGGTCATCCATTGGGCCCACGTATACACGGTGATAATCGCGATCGTTCACCGTAACGCGCTGGATGTGGGATTCGATGCCCTGCAGGGCAAGCTCTGCGCGGCGGCGATCGGCGTCGGTGTTGGTAGAGAATGATCCCGCCTGCAAAACATATACACCGGGGATGACAACAGCCTCGGGCTGCACATTCTCTTCGTCGGTACTCGGTGCTTTCTCGGGAACCACGAACTCGGCCGCCGGCAACAAGTCGTAGAAAGTGAAGCGCTTCTCTTTCTTTACGACTTCAGGTTCTGGCGTCGCGCTGGCCGGAATAGCCGATTCCCCATTCTTGTCGACCGAACTCGGCACGCTGGCAGTTTGTGGTTGCACAGGCTCATTGTCTTTGACGTAAATTGCGAAGGCGACCGAAAGACCAATCGCGAGACCGAATAGCATCCACAGCCAGCCTGGATAATTCTGCTGTTTCCTGGCAGTACTTCGCTTGCGCGTTGAGCGACGTTTCTTGCGCTTCGTCATTACATTTTCTCCGGCGCTGACACGCCGAGTATGTCAAGACCGTTAGCAAGTACAACACGGGTTGCGCTAATTAGCGACAGGCGCGCATCGCGAATATTTGCTTCATCAACGATGAACGCATGCGCGTTGTAGTAGCTATGAAAATCGTTTGCCAGATCACGCAGGTAGTGCACCAGGTGTTGCGGCGCACGATTATTTGCAGCGAGCACAATAACTTCAGGATATCGGCTCAGTGCGGTCATTAAAGCCTTCTCTTGCGGCTCTACAAGTGCAGCTAATTTATTGCGGCCATTCTCGACATCGTGAGTAAACGATTTCTCTGCCAGCTGCCGGAACACACTTGCGATGCGCGCATGCGCGTATTGAATGTAGTACACGGGATTGTCGTTCGAGCGGCTCTTCGCAAGTTCAAGATCAAACTCAAGGTGCTGATCATGTGAGCGCATGACGTAGAAAAAGCGTGCCGCGTCGTTGCCCACTTCCTCGCGCAGCTCACGCAAGGTAACGAACTCACCGGAACGCGTAGACATCGAGAGTTTCTCGCCGCCACGATACAAGGCAACGAATTGCATCAGCTCTACTTCAAGGCTATCGGCCTCATATCCCATCGCTGTGAGTCCGGCTCGCACTCGGGCTACATAACCGTGATGATCTGATCCCAATATGTCGATCAGGTGATCGTAGTCGCGCTCACGTTTATCGAAGTGATAAGCAATGTCGGATGCGAAATACGTTTTCACACCATTTTCGCGAATCACGACGCGATCTTTCTCATCGCCAAACTGTTCAGCACGAAACCACGTCGCACCGTCTTTCACGTACAGCATGTCGCGCTCTTTAAGCACCGCTAATGCCGCGTCAATGCGATCGGACGTGGTCAGGCTTTGTTCCGAATACCAACGGTCGAATACGACACCGAATTCGGAGAGATCCTCTTCAATATCCTTGCGAATAGACTCGAGCGACTGCTGCCGAATATGGTTGAAGCTGTCAGTACCGAGCAATTCCTTCGCCCGCTCGATCAGCGCACCGATATGCGCCTCTTTGTCGCCCGCGGGCTCGTCTGCCGGAATACCATCGAGTACTGCAGCCGCAGCAACCGCGGCGATGTCCTGGGTATCTATTTCGGCAGCAATATCGCGAATGTATTCACCGCGGTAGCCAGCTTGCGGGAATTCGATGCTGCTGCCCTTTGCATCCAGCCAACGCAACCAGACGCTAAGACCTAGAATGTCCATCTGTCGGCCGGCATCGTTGACGTAGTACTCGCGATCAACGGTGTAGCCGGCGGCCTGCAGCAGGTTGCCTACGGTTGCGCCGTAGGCGCCGTGACGACCATGGCCGACGTGCAGCGGACCGGTTGGATTTGCAGAAACAAATTCGAGCAGAATTCGCGGTCTTTCCTGCACTGGCTGGCGGCCGTACTCGAATTCTTGTTCGAGGATAGCCACCACTGCTTCGTGAAAGGCCGCGGCGCTCAGGTGAATGTTAATGAAACCAGGGCCGGCAATATCCATTTTGTCGACGTCGTCACTTGGCGGCATGGCAGCGACGATCTTCTCCGCCAGCGCGCGTGGATTCATACGGGCTGGCTTTGCCAGACGCATTGCAACGTTGGTCGCGAAGTCGCCATGGCTGGGGTCACGCGTACGCTCGACCGTCGTCTCGAGAGCGAGATCGGCTACGGCATCGGCGAGCTCCGGCAGGGTAGCGAGAGCGTCCTGAACAAGTTTTGCGACTAAGGTCTTCATCGGGGTGGCGATTCTACATCAAAAAAGCTCGATCGGATCGACGTCGATTGACCAGCGAACCTTGCGCGCCGCCGGCTCTGCCTCTAAAGCGGGCCGCAGCTGGGCGAGCCTCGTGTGCAGCGTTTTTCGATCGCTACTCTGAATGAGCAGCTGCGCTCTATAGCGTCCAGCCTTTCTCGCCATCGGCGCGTTTACCGGGCCCAGTACGCGCAGGTACTCCGATTTTTCGAGAGCGACGAGCTCAGCAGCGCGCTGTAGAAACGCCAATGCATCCTCCTCCCGGTGAGCCGCGGAGCGCAGCAGCGCGAGGCGAGTGAATGGCGGCCAGCGTGACTCCTCGCGCTCGGTGAGAGACTCATCTGCAACGCGCGGATAGCCGCCCTCGATCAAGGACTGCCAGAAAGGATGTTCGGGAAAGGCCGTTTGAATAAGCACCTCGCCTTGCCGCGCTTCCCTGCCGGCGCGCCCGGAGACCTGTACGATCGATTGAGCGAGTCTTTCCGCCGATCGAAAGTCGGCGCCGAACAGCCCCTGATCCGCATTGATGATCCCAACCAAAGTCAGTTTCGGAAAATGGTGTCCTTTCGATAGCATCTGCGTGCCAACGAGTATGTCGGCATGACCTTGTTCTGCTTTGGCCAGCGCCGCTTCGATCGCACCACGTTGCTGCGTAGTGTCGCTGTCGATGCGTTGCACCGTGTGCTCGGGAAATTTCGGAATCAGGGCATCTTCAAGTCTTTCAGTGCCTTCTCCAAGAGGTCGCACCTCGGCGCCGCATTCAGAGCATGCCGTAGGCAGCGGCGCTTGCGAGCCACAATGGTGACAACGCAAAGAGCGTTCACGCGCGTGTACGGTCATGCGCGAATCGCAACGCTTGCACTCGGCCATGTGGCCGCAGTGAGAACAGATCAATGTCGGGGCAAAGCCGCGGCGGTTAAGAAAAAGCAGGACCTGGCCATCTGCCTGCAAGTGCTTTTCGATTGCCGCGACGAGAGGCTCACTTAAACCGTCGCTGCTGGCGGCTCTGCTGAGATCGACCAGACGCACCGTCGGCGGCTTCGCGCCACCGGCGCGCGTTGGCAATTGAATATGTGTGAAGTTGCCGTTGCGACAGTGCTGCAGGGTTTCTAGTGTTGGCGTTGCCGAGCCAAGAATGATGCGCACATCATTGTTGCGTGCACGAACGATCGCGAGATCGCGTGCGGAATAGCGCAGACCTTCCTGCTGTTTCAGCGAGTGATCGTGCTCTTCATCCACAACGATCAGGCCGAGCTTTGGAAGCGGCGTGAACACCGCTGAGCGCGTACCGACCACTAGTCCGGCGCGTCCCTGCTGTGCACTGCGCCATGCATTTAATCGTTCAAGATCGCTCAGGCCGGAATGCAGCACAGCGGGTTCGATGCCGAGTCGCTGTCGCAGACGATTCACCAGCTGCGGCGTGAGGCCAATTTCCGGTACGAGAATCAGTACCTGCTGTCCGGCATCCAGCACCTCGCGAATCAGCGAGAGATACACTTCGGTTTTGCCGCTGCCGGTAACGCCATCGAGCAGGAAAGCACCGAATCCGGCTTGCGCATGCAGCACGTCGAGCGCTCGTTGTTGATCAGCGTTGAGTGTTGGTCCAGGTGTAGCGGCAAGCGTACATTCGGGTAAATCAGGCTCGGCCTTGGACTCAAAGCGGGTTATCAATCCTTTTTCGAGCAAACCTTTTGCCGCTCTACGCCAGTTCGGCAATTGCTCTGTTAGAGCATCCACCTGCAAACCATCGCCACCAGCGTCGAGCAAGTGTTCGATGAGTTCGGCCTGGCGCGGAGCACGTTTGGCGAGGTCTTCGATATCCGCCGCGGCGCCGGCGTCACTAATAGCAACGAGGCGCAACATGGGCAGCAGTGGTTTGCCCGCCCGCAACAGAGCAGGCAGTGCCGCGGCGACGACTTCACCGATAGGGTGGTGGTAGTAGTTGCTGGTGAACGTTATCAACCGCAGATCGTCTGCAGATAACAGTGGCGTGTCATCCAGTACGGCGTCGCAGCGCCGAATTTTACTGATCGGCAGATCGCTGGAATCATGATGAGACATGACTACGCCGACGAGTTTTTGGCGGCCAAAGGGCACAACGACCCGCGAGCCCGGTAACGCAGGCTCCGCGCCGGCGGGCGGCAGGTAATCGAACAGTCGCGACAGCGGTACGCTGACAGCAACCTTGAGGATCGTAGGCTCAGTCACAAATAGTTAATATAATCAATATGTTAGGTTTTCACGGGGAGTGCATTTTACATAATAAATAGCACGATCTGGCCCGATTCGGGTGTCAACCGGTCACGCCACCCGGCGTTATATAAGAGTGACACAGTTTCGCTCACGTCGTGGAGCCCTGATGACAGCCAAGAGGACAGACTAGATGGATCTTATCGAAGCCAATACGGGCTATTTTGCGGTATCGTGCAGGCGCGAGCCATCAACAGAGGCAGGTACGCTGCAGCGCGAACGCCAACTTAATCAATTCCTTGCCGAGGTTGAGCGGCGCGCATTGCGTATCGCCGAGATAGCGGTTCGTGATCGCGATGAGGCGCTGGATCTGGTGCAAAACGCCATGATCAAGCTGGTCAGTAATTACGCCAGCCGCCCGCAAGCAGAATGGACACCGCTTTTCTATCGAATTTTGCAAAACGGAGTTCGTGACTGGCATCGCCGTCAGAAAGTGAAGAACCGCGTCATGGTCTGGTTCGGGCGCGGTAAAGCAGACGATGATGAGTACGATGTCGTCGCTTCTGCTCCTGATCTCGCCGGCCGCTCGCCGGAGCAGGAACTGCAAACCGGACAGGCAATGCAAAAACTGGAGGGCGCCGTACACGCGCTTCCCGGCCGCCAACGCGAAGCATTCATGCTGCGCACGTTTGAAGGACTTGATGTTGCAGGAACAGCAATAGCCATGGGGTGCTCAGAGGGCACCGTCAAGACACATTACTCCCGCGCAGTACACACCTTGCGGGATAAGTTGGGAGAACACTGGCAATGAACGATCCAAATGGAAATAAACCAGGTGCAAACAAGCTGATTGAAAACGAGGATTTTGCTGCACAAACGAAAGGTGCCTTCGATGACAGCGTCGAACGTCTTGACGCTGCAGCGTTGTCGGGGCTGAACCAGGGTCGGCATGCTGCGCTCGAGCAGTTGGCAAGTGGCAGCTCGAAGGCGGCATGGATGCGCTGGCTGCCGGCGGGCGGCGTAGCGGCCGCAGCGTTGATCACCATGATCGTGATGCGCGGGCCGGAAATCGAAAACATGCCAGTCGAAGTGGCTTCAGATTTCGAAATTCTTTTGCAAGATGAGAGTCTGGAGATGTTTGAAGATCTCGAGTTCTACAATTGGATGGATGACGCTGAAGTAGATGCAGGTGGCAATGTTGGTTAGCCGATGTCTGACGACCCTTTTGTTGATCGCCTGCACTGCTGCAGTCGTAGCCGATGAAGAATTACCGGAAATCGAATTTTTGGAGTACCTGGGACTTTGGGAAGAATCCGATGAGGATTGGGTGATGTTCAATGACCCGCTCAACGCCGAGAACAAGGACCGACAGCGGAGCGACCCCGTGCCAGAAGGCGAAGAGTCGACGGAGAAACTTGATGAAAGCTAAATACTTTATTGCTGTTGCGACATTGCTCGTCTGGAGCGCGGTGAGCGCCGACGATGGCGTGCAGTGGGACAGGCTGAGCGACGGTCAGAAAAAGGTTCTGAGCATTTACTCCGAAGGCTGGGAGCAGCTCGAGCCGCAGCGACAGAAACAACTGGCGGTTGGAGCGGATCGCTGGACGCGTATGTCGGGCCCGCAACGTAAAGACGCACAGAATCGCTTTAGCAGCTGGCGCAATCTTACCGACACGCAGCGCAACAAGATTCGTCAGCGTTATGGCGAGTTTCGTGAGATGTCGCCGGCTGACCAGAGCCGTATTAAAGATAACTTCCGCCGCTTTCAGGACATGTCGCCCGAACGCCGCCAAAAGCTGCGCGAGCGCTATCGGGACCTGACGCCAGAGCAGCGCAAGCGGGCTCGGGACCGCATGACGGACAGACGGCCCAGACCGACTGGTGCTCGCGACTAAAAAAGAGATGGGAGCGGCTTTAGCCACGGATTAACTTTTTTTTGTTAGAGTACGCCGATTCCAACCGGAGATACTTGTATGAGAATCGGTGTACCGAGAGAAATACATAAGGGCGAACGACGCGTAGCGACGACCCCGGATGTTGCCTCTCAGCTCATGAAACTGGGTTTTTCTGTCGCTATTGAAAAAGACGCGGGCGCGGCTGCCAGCTATTCCGATGCGGCATACGAGGCAGCGGGCTGCGATATAGTCGCGACCAGCGAGGAGCTGTGGGCTGGCGCAGATATTATCCTCAAGGTGCGGGCTCCGGAGACAGTTGAAGCTGTCCTTCTCACCGAGAACAAGACACTGATCAGCTTCCTGTGGCCGGCGCAGAATCCAGATCTGCTGAAGCAGCTGACCGAGAGCGGCGCTACCGTCATGGCGATGGATAGCGTGCCGCGTATTTCCAGGTCACAGAAAATGGATGCCTTGAGCTCCATGGCCAATATCGGTGGCTATCGCGCGGTCGTGGAAGCGGCACAACATTTCGGACGTTTCTTCACAGGCCAGATAACCGCGGCCGGCAAAGTGCCGCCAGCTAAAGTCATGGTTATCGGCGCCGGTGTTGCCGGTCTCGCCGCAATCGGCGCAGCCAAGAGCATGGGCGCGATTGTTCGCGCCTTCGACACCCGACCGGAAGTTAAAGAACAAGTCGAGAGCATGAACGCAGAATTCCTGATGCTCGAATTCGACGACGAGGACGGATCGGGCGAAGGTGGCTACGCCAAGACCATGAGTCCTGAATTCATAGAAGCCGAGATGGCCTTGTTCGCCGAACAGGCGAAAGAAGTCGACATCATCATTACGACCGCTCTAATCCCAGGCAAGCCTGCGCCGCGATTGATTACCGCTGCGATGGTCGAGTCGATGAAAGACGGTAGCGTGATTGTAGATTTGGCTGCTGAGCAAGGCGGTAACTGCGAGCTCACCGAAAAAAATCAGGTCGTCGTACGCAATGGTGTATCGATTATTGGTTATACCGACCTGCCAAGCCGACTGGCGGCACAGGCCAGCCAGCTCTACGGCACAAATCTGCGCCATCTTCTAACGGAGCTTAGCCCGGAGAAGAACGGTGAGATCGACGTCAACTTTGACGACGAAGTCATCCGCGGCGTAACGGTTTGTAAAGGTGGCGAGACTACTTGGCCGCCACCCGCGGCAAAACTATCGGCGGCACCCGCCAAAGCCGCAGAACCGGCTCCAATGCCGATCGTTGCTGAAGAAAAATCATCCGTCGCCGGAACAATTATAGCGACGCTGGTTGCCGCACTAGCGTTACTTGGGCTCGGAGCGGTAGCACCAGAATCGTTCATGGCGCATTTCACGGTCTTTGTACTCGCGTGTTTCGTTGGCTACATGGTGATCTGGAATGTCTCGCCAGCTTTGCATACCCCTTTGATGAGTG
>CAYWYT010000046.1:0-12408 GCA_964462665.1 uncultured Woeseiaceae bacterium
ACAGTCCGATTGTTGCGGACGATCAAGTAATCAAAGGCTTCGCTGCGATCACCTATGTTTTTTGAGATTCGTAAATGATTCAAGACAGTACTAAAAGGTAATTATCTATGAGAACAGCACGACAATTTTTAGTGAGCGCGTTTGTATTCTTAAGCGCCGCATTTAGTGGCGGCTGCACAGGAGTTCCCGATGGAGTGCAAACCGTCTCCGGGTTTGAGCTCGACCGTTATCTCGGCACCTGGTACGAAATAGCACGGCTTGATCACAAATTCGAACGCGGAATGTCAGACGTTACCGCCAACTACAGCATGCGCGATGGTGGTGGGGTCAGCGTCATCAACAGTGGCTTTGACGAGCCAAAAGGCGAGTGGACATCGGCGAACGGCAAAGCATTCTTCGTCGGGGACAGTGATGTCGGTGAGCTTAAAGTTTCGTTCTTCGGTCCGTTTTATGGCGGCTACAACATCGTCGAGCTGGACAAAGTCGATTACCAATATTCATTGGTTGTCGGGCCGGATCGTGACTACCTCTGGATTCTGTCTCGCTCGCCGCAACTTGACCCGGACGTTCTCTCCTCTTTGGTTGAGAAAGCCAAGAGTCTGGGCTATCCGACCGATGCGCTTATTTACGTCGATCACACTCGCGAGCGGTAAAAAAAGACGTCCTACCCGGTCACTCCCGGTCTCGGTTCTTGACTGCTGTAGCCAGAAAGCGGCCCGTATTATTGTACGGATCGCTGTTGTCTTCGAAAGACTCGTCGAGCTGAAACGAGGTGACGTCGATCTTCTTGATCGTCGCCCATCTGTCATTCGCGCTTCCTGCATCATTGAAGCGGTCGTCCGGAGCGCAACTCGTCGGTGTTTTTGGAGCTGTAGTATTAGTTGACATAAATAGACTTCCTTGACTGCCTGGTACGAATTCATCGTACGTAAGTACGTTAAGCGCTACAGCGTCACTCGTCGGGTCGATGCTACCGTTCGTCACCTTTTCACCGTTGGTCGGCGAGAATCGACCGCTTATTCAGACGCAGCCTCGTGCAACGAAAACGCAGCGCCCGTAGGACGCTGCGTTATTGGTTGTGACTCATTGCTCAACGGGGGGAAGAGGACAAGTAAGCCGCCAATTCTTGATACGCAGATGCTTAGGCAAGACTCCCTTCACGACGCAGGAGTCGAAGGTGTGCTCGATCAATACGACGACCCTTTTGTAAGCTGCGTTTGACTGCGCGACGCAGTCGGCTTCCCGCTTTGTCGACCGCTTTGTACATATCAGTATGTATTGCGTCGACGACGACGGATTGCCGATTGAGTAAGGTGACATGAATGCGCACCGACATGTCGGCGCCGCCCTTCGGGCCATTGACGTCCTCGAGATATACCTCGGAAGTCACAACAAACCTTGCAAATCGCCGTGTTGCGCTCAGGACTCGATCGCGAATTCGCTGTTGCAACGCATCGGTCAGGGGAAACGACTTTGACTGAATCGAAATACTCATCCCTTATCTCCTTATATGACGAAGACAAATGATAGTGGAAGAGAAACATCGGGAAAAGCTGTTTTTCTCGATATTAAAGATCGACTTTTCCGAACCAATATTCGCTGCTATGGTGGCGCTTTGCAGACATTCTTAGCACCCCTATGCGACATATCAACTACAACCATTTGCAGTATTTCTGGGCCGTCGCTCGTGAAGGCAGCATTGTCGCTGCGGCGAAACTGCTGCACGTAACACCGCAAACCATTAGTGGCCAGCTGAAACTCCTGGATGAGTCCATAGGCGACCCTCTTTTCTCGAGAGTTGGCCGCCGGCTCGTTCTTACTGAGCAAGGCCACGTCGTGTTTCGCTACGCCGATGAGATATTCTCAATTGGGGCAGAATTGGGCAGCGTATTGCAGGGCGCTGGCGGCGCGGACGCCACGATCCTGAATATCGGTGTCGTAAGCTCCATGCCGAAACTCATCGTTGAGCGAATCATCGCCCCGATATTTAGCGCAGAACGGCCAGCTCGTATTCGATGCGTGGATGGTTCGCTCGAACACTTGCTTGCGGAGGTGGCGATCCATCGAATCGATCTTGTGCTTTCGGACCAACCTCTACCGCGCGGGCTAAACCTGAAGGCTTACAACCATCACTTGGGTGATAGTGGACTTACATTTTTTGCAGCCAGTGGGCTAGCTGCAGGCCTGCGTAGTAAGTTTCCGGAAAACCTGGACCGCTCACCGGCTCTGCTGCCATCACAAAACTCGGCGCTTCGGCGTCGAATTGAAGCATGGTTCGAACGCGAGAATATCTCGCCGCTAATCACTGGTGAATTTGACGACAGTGCCATGATGAAAGCGTTCGGCGAAGCGGGTATTGGTATCTTCCCTGCACCGACTGTCATTGAGAATGAAATATGCAGGATGTACCACAGCGAGGTGGTTGGTCGTACCAAAGACATCACCGAACAGTTTTACGCGATATCTCCGGAGCGCAGACTAAGGCACCCAATGGTCGTACATATCACTGAGTCTGCTCGAACTGATGTCTTTCCGAGCGAATAGCCTAAGAATATGAGTAAGATAAGCTCTAATTTTAAAAACTCGAAGCGAAGTATTTGAAAACCTGGATTAAACATCCACTTGCAGTATGGACCGGCACGACTGACGATGCCGCAAATGGCATAGTCGTCTGCGACGGCAAGATATCAGAACTTGTTGCGACTGGGCGTGAGCCCTCCGAAAAACCCGATCGTGAATTCGATGCGAGTGGCCTTGTCATTATTCCCGGGCTGATCAATTGCCATCACCACTTTTATCAGACTTTGACGCGAGCGTTTCCGGGTGCGCTTAACAAAGAACTTTTTAGCTGGCTGTTATCCCTGTATCCGGTCTGGGCAGGACTCGCCGAAGAAAGCATCGCGCTTTCAACGGAGCTCGCTCTCGCAGAGTTGATGTTGTCCGGCTGCAGCACCGCGTCTGACCATCACTATCTGTTTACTGATCAGATTCCTAACGCCATCGATATCCAGATCGAAGCGGTCAGAAAGATGGGCACACGCGTTGTACTAACGCGCGGCTCAATGAGTCTGAGTAAGAAAGATGGCGGTTTGCCGCCGGATCAAGTTGTTCAGAACGAGGACGTCATTCTTGCTGAAAGCGAACGTTTGATTCAGGCCTATCACGATGACGCCGCGGGAGCGCACATACAAATTGCTCTCGCACCCTGTTCTCCGTTTTCTGTAACGCAGGAGTTGATGCGAGAAAGCGCGATCCTCGCAAGGAAATACGGAGTTCTGTTGCACACGCATCTGGGCGAGACTGAAGACGAAAACGACTACTGCGTCGAGAAGTTCGGCAAGCGTCCACTGGATCTCCTCGACGAGATTGGCTGGTTAGCCGACGACGTCTGGCTTGCTCACGGCGTTCGCTTTGACGACGAAGAAATTGCTCGACTCGGCAAGGCCGGTACCGGCATTTCGCATTGTCCCACTTCCAACATGTTGCTTGCCTCGGGTATTTGTCGAGCGAAGGAACTGGAGGCCGCTGGTGCACCGGTCGGTTTGGGTGTCGATGGTTCTGCATCCAATGACTCCTCGAATATGATGCAGGAGGTTCGCCAGGCATTCTTGCTGCAACGTATTCGCTATGGTTCGGCCGGCGTTTCTCATGAAGACGCGTTGCGTTGGGGTACTGCAGGCGGAGCCCAGGTTTTGCATCGTCCCGACCTCGGAACTCTTGAACCGGGCAAAGCTGCAGACATGGCAATGTTTGATCTCGAAGAATTACGATTCTCCGGCAGCGGAGAGCCGGTCGCTGCACTGGTTCTATGTGGTGCACACAAGGTCCGTCATCTGATGATTGGCGGCGAATTTCGTGTCAGCGATGGAGAACTAGTCGGGGTCGATGTGCCACGGCTGCGGGCACGGCATCAGGAACTTGCGAATCACCTGGCGGAGCGCGCGTAGTAATGAAAAAAGTCCTCTTCGACACAGACATTGGCATCGACGATGCAATGGCGCTGCTGTTTCTACACTATTCACCCGATGTTGAGTTGCACGCGATCGTCAGCGGCTTCGGCAACGCGGACATCGAGACCACGACCAGAAACACGCTCTATATGAAAGAGTACTTCGGCATCGACGCACCAGTTTACCGAGGTGCCGGTGAGCCTGTCGGTGAACGACTAGGCAGCGGCTATCCGGATTTCGTGCATGGCCGCAACGGGCTTGGCGACATCGAGATCGAAGAGCCGAGCACGCAAGCTGAAGCCTTACCCGGCCCCGAAGCGATTGTCGAAGTCGTGAAGAACAATCCACATGAGATCAGCATTGTCGCGGTTGGGCGTTTGACTAACCTCGCACTGGCGCTCGATTTATGTCCTGAGCTACCGAGTCTTGTCAAAGAAGTGGTCGTTATGGGGGGCACCTTCGGGCACAACGGCCACAGCGGCAATGTGTCACCGGTCGCCGAGGCGAATATCGCCGGGGACCCTCAGGCAGCGGACAAAGTGTTCACCAGCAACTGGCCCGTGACCATCGTCGGCATCGATGTTACGCACGAAACGATCGCTCGAAATGAGTTCTTTGAATCACTTAGAGCAACTGCTGGTAAAGCCGGTGATTTCATTTACCGCACGAGTCGATTCTACCTCGACTTTCACGAACAGATAACGGGTGCCTACGAGTGTCCTGTGCACGATTCAAGTGCGGTCGCCTATCTTCTCAGTCCGGATCTATATGAAACCAAGGCGGCTGCAGTCCGTGTAGCTACTGAAGGTATCGCTATCGGCCAGACCATCGCCGGCGACCCGCTAGCTGACTTCGAATCCGACGCGTGGAAAGACCGGCCTACGTGTCAGATCTGTATCGGCGTGGACTCCGAAAAGGTGCTCGCACTCTATGCTGACACCCTGGCGTTAGCGAGTAAGCAGGCTTAACCGTTCTTCGAGATAGCTGGCTGACGTATAGCGATCGGAGAGTACAACGTCTGGACGTGGGGTCAGGAAAAATGGAATTGAGATTCGCGACACGTTCGCGAATGTACCGTCACCGGCCGGATTGATTACACGATGCGTCGTCGATGGATAGAAACCAGCCGTCATTTCCTTCAACATGTCACCGCTGTTTACGACTAATTCTCCGCGCACACTGGCGACGTCGACCCAATTTCCTTGCTTGTCTTTGACCTGCAATCCGGGCTGCTCAGCGACGGGCAATATCGTCATTACATTTATATCTTCGTGCGCGGCGGCTCTTTCGGCATTCGACTCTTCGCCACCCGTCAACGGCGGATAATGCAGCAAGCGCAACAAGCTCGTCTGGCTACACAGCATTTCAGTCAGCGGCTCCGATATCCTGGCTGTCACCTCACTCGGTGCATAGTCTTGCAGCCAGCCCACGAGTTGCTTGCCGAGCTCAAATGCCGCATCGCGATACTCGAAAATTTCGCGTTCAAGAGCGGGCGGAACGCGGCAGCCCGGCACCACGTGAAAATATTCTTTTAGATCTTTGACGGTGTGGCCGACAGCGGTCTCCGATACCTCGGTTGGGTGATATCCCTGCTGTGTGCCGTCGAGATTTTCGGGATCAAACAGAAAATCCTGTTTCTCGTCACTGTTGAAGAAGCTACCCCAGCCTTTGTAAATACTATCCAGCGACTGAGCAGAAATAGGATGCGTCTTCAAAACAGCGAAGCCCGTTTCATGCAACGAGCGGACGAATTCCTCTCCTGCATCGGCGCTTCGGTAGTCGACCGTTCTAATGCTCATGTTGTGCTCTTCCTCCGATACAGATAGCTCGCTGTGAGTAATAATATTGTCAAAGCGACGTAACAAACCGTTCCGAACTGCAAAACGAAATGCGTGCTGGTCGCCGCCACAATATTACTGGTCACCCACGGTCCGCACGCCGTGCCCAACGTAGCACCCAGTATCAGCGTGGAAACCAGCCTTGCAGTCGGTCGGCGTACCATCTGGGTCGCAAAAGACAGGGCGACTTTCAGGAGCCCCAAATTCGCGAAGCCCCAAAGTGTGGACAGGATTATCAAGGTATTCACGTCTTTGACGATCCATAGCGGAATCGAGAACAGGCTGGTGGTCACGCCGGCGATCATTACGAGCCGCGACACGCCTACTCTCAAGACCCACCACGCCACAAATAACTGTGCGAGGAACATGCCTGTCCAGAACTGACCCACGAGCTGTCCTCCCTGATCAGCCGGAGCCCCCAACTCGGTCTCCACATAGGTCGGTAACCACAACAGGAAACTCCACTGGCCAAGCGTGTAGAGGAACAGACCGACTATGCATAGCCAGACCGGAAGAGGCCATTTCTCTTTAGGCCGAACATCGTTGTGCTCGACTTCGGTCGACGGGAAGCTTGATCCCAGGCTAAGGAAAATAACGACGGCCGCGACGAATGCGACGAACTGGTACACGCCGGCCCAGTGATACTCCTGCCCGACCAGGAAGATGGCTATCCACGCACAAACTATGCCGGCAACGCTGAATGATCCATCCGTAATGACGAGCATGGATGCCCGTTGCTCGGTGTCGTAAGTGCGTGAAATAACGAGAGCCGCGCCGGCGAGTCCTATCGCACAACACACACCAACAACCCCCATCGCGGCCCCTACAGAAAACAGGCTGTCAGAAAACATCAGAGAAACGAGCGCGGCAAGGATTACGCCGTAGACAGCGATCAAGAGCTTCTTCAGGTTAAACAGGTCGAATATGAATAGCGCGATAACCGCGCCGCCAAGAACACCAAAGGTAAGCCAGCTGAATCTGGCGGTGATCTCTGTCACGGGTACACCGAAGTACTCTGACATTGAACCCGAAATAATGCCCATCGGCGTCAACATGCCGGACATCACGAAATACGCGAGGAAGCTCAAGAGCGTCGTTCTGTGCTTATTATTCAAAGGATCACCCAAAAGCGATTGGTCGCGAACCTCGATTATGCAGACATTCCCCGCCAGATGCCGCAGTGCGGTATATTCACGAGACTCATCATGCAACGGTGCCAGCTATGTTAGTCAAACCAAATTACTTGCGATCCATACTTCCTTGCGTGGTTTTCGCTGCTATCGCCGTTGGATGCGCGACCGCTACTCCTACTATAAATACAACCACCGATGCCGAGCTTTCGTTCGACGGCTTGCACATAGTCGATAACAGTCAGGCTGACCTGGCCTGGGCCAGCCCGGATTTCGATTTGTCCGGCTATACGAAAATCTTACCGCTTGGTTCCGGAATCGAGTATCGGCCGGTCAAGGACAGAGGCCGCTCAGCGATGGCACGAGCACAGGGCGGTCCCTATTTTATCGACGATAAAGCCAGGGAACGATTTGAAACATTGGTCTCGGATATATTTATTGAAGAACTGCAAAAAACGAAAGGCTTCACAATCGCTACGGAACCGGGACCAGGCGTTTTACTCGTTCTTGGGGGGCTACTTGATGTAACGTCATTTGTGCCGCCTGATGCAGCAGGCGGATCGTACGTTTACCTTAGTGCCGTTGGGCAGGCGACGCTCGTATTGGAATTAAGAGACTCACAGACCAATACTATTCTGGCGCGGTCCATCGACCAACGCGCTGCTGAAACCATCGGTGGCTCGTTTCAACGCTCCAATTCCGTGACGAATTCCTCAGAGGTTAGTCGGCTGATTCGCTTCTGGGCAATCCGATTGCGTGAGGGGCTCGAGGGATTTAGCGAGTAGGAGCCCGCACGCGGCGCTTAGTTAGCGTCGTCGCAAGACTACAGACGCTATCGTCATCGCGCCCGTGGCCAAGAGGCAGTAAGCGCCGAGATAAATCATTTGTGATGGCAGGCTCATGCCTCTGTCGATCAAAGTCCCGGTCAAGCCGGGGCCGGCTGCCGTCGCAAAGACAGCAGCAGAAACCGTAATTGAACGAACTGCGCCAAGATTGGCGAGACCGTATATTTCCGGCCACAACGCACCAAAAAGTGTTGATGAAATACCGTAGCTTATGCCGAGCAAAACCATCACGATGAATAATGTATATGCCGGCCCGCTATATCCGAAAGCGAAACATGCCGCGGCCAGAGGCAAGAGAAAATAGGGCAACACCGACTTCGCCCCGAAGCGATCGACTACCCCACCAACAAGCAAAGTAAAGCCGACGGTAGTCAACGCCATCACGAGCAACGATGTTGCGAATAGTTGCGGCGGCCAATCATTTAAAGTCGTCATGTAGTTCTGATGATAAAAAATGGTTGTACCAACAAACGGCGGTGCCAGGATGCCAACGAGAAGAATCCAGAAGATCGGGTCCCGCATAACTTCCTGTCGCGTCCAACTACGTACCATAGGTGACGACGTGGTTTCTTTGGACAGCTGCCCATGGGGCACGCGCGGCTTGTGATAGCAACAGTAAGCAAACGGAAGACCAATAACCAGCAATGCGACCGCTGCTGCGATCCAACTCACGCTATATCCGTAGGCAATCGTAATTGCAGCGACCACTAACGGCAGCGTCGCCTCGCCACCCTGGTGGCCGAGTACGACCAGCGACACTGCCCGCCCTCTTTCAGCGATAAACCATCGGCCCGTTGCGGTCAGCGCCATGTGCGTCATCATGCCCTGGCCAAACAGCCGCAAGAGGAAGATCGCGAGCACCAGTACCGGAATCGAGTTTGCATGGCCCGCCAGCAATGCAGCCACAGCAAGAATAGGCACGACCAGCGCGATCATGTGATCCGCCCGAACCACATCGACCAATCTGCCGAAAAATGGCAGAGAGATGGCGCTTGCCAGCGTGGCGAACATGTAGAGTCGCCCAAACTCACCATGGCTCAGATCAAACGCTGCCTGCCATTCGGCTACTGACGCGGAGATGAAATACGTTTGTCCAACACTGGAAAAAAACGTCAACATAAATCCGCCGGCGATCCAGCGAAAATTGTTTCTTAGGAATGCGAGCAATTCATGCTCGTTAACATGCGATTGGCTGTTTCATTGTTAATCACATCCGGAACCGGCTGTGGCCCGCTGACGAGGGAATCGCTTGACCCGACGGTGTACTCCAGTGACAAAGCTTGCAATGTAAAGCCCATATCCATGCATTCCAGAGTATTGCCTTTGGGTTCCTGCCCGCCGAGATTAAACATGCGGCCATCACATAGCAGGACGATTTTCTTACCGTTCTGCATTTCGTAACAGTCAATACCGCTTCCTAAGTCATCGACAGATTTAGACTGTTGCTTAATCGTCGCAACATCGATTTCCCAATCGAAATGACCCGCATTGCCGAGTATAACGTCATCATTTAGCTCATCGATAAGATCGGCGCTGATGACGTTTTCGCGCCCAGTCGCGGTGACTATGACGGACGCCCACCGGACGGCTTCGATTGATGTCATGACGACAAATCCATCCACGGCCGCTTCCAAACGCGTTATCGGACTCACTTCGACAACTGCAACCTGGGCACCGAGACTTTTGAAATACTTGGCGATACCGCGCCCGCACCAGCCATAGCCGAACACGGCTACACGTTTTCCCTGAATCATCAAATTTGTAATACGGTTAAAGCTCTCGACAATCGATTGGCCAACACCGTGTTTGTTCTCGACTATTAGCTTCAGCGGGCTATCGTTAATCACGATAATGGGGAAAGGGATCTCGCCATCCATTTCCTCTCGCATGCGAAAACCTCCGGAGGTAGTCTCTTCCGTACCGCCCAGAACGCCCTCAATAGAGAATCGCGAGTCGCGCACTGCCAACTTAATAAGATCCGCACCGTTATCGAGGAACAGATTCGGATTGTGCGACAGCACATTGGCGACGTTTTCCAAATGCTCCGATCGCGAGTCATCGCGGCGACCGTAAACTTTCATGCCTAGCGTGTTAAGAGCAGCGGCAACATCATCTTGTGTCGTTCCGAGGTTCCCGGTCGCCACAATATTTGCGCCACCGGCTTGCAGCGCAAGCAAAAGAACCGCGGTCTTTTTCTCGATGTGCAAAGAGACCCCGATGGTCAGGCCTGCGAACGGTTTGGTCTCTGAAAAATCCTCTGTAATCTTGCGCAACATCGGCATATTGCGTTTTGACCATTCGATCTTCTTCATGCCGTCACTAATCATGTGTCCCGCTCCAGTCACTCCACCAGTCACGAAATCGCTGCCATTCTGTTTCAAGAAATGCCTGTTGTTCAGAACTAAGCGCATCGCTCTTATTAAGGTGATGAGCAAATTCTGGATTTCCCTCGAGGACCATCAGGTGTTTGTAGTAAAGGACGAGATCTGGACCCTCATCAAACTTCGCTAATTCGGTAAGAGCCTCGTCCAACTCATTGGCGAGCCGCAAAGCGTTCTCGTCTCCGTCGGCAGCGAGCTCGCATAGCTCGACCAGGCGCAGAATTTCTCTGGGCAATGCATTGCCAACCCCGGTGATGGCGCCTTTCGCACCGCAGCGGACGTAACCATGAACGACCTGCGTATCAACACCGACCATTAATGTGAGATCGGGATTCGGGCCTGTAATGTTTTCCGCTGCATAGCTGAGTCCCTTGGCACCGCCAAACTCTTTGAAACCGATAAGATTCGTGTACTTGCTGTGTAACTCGAAGAACAGCTCTGCTTTGGTTTCGAATCCGTAGTACGGACTGTTGTAGATGACGGCAGGCAGGTCGCCCGCTGCTTTTAGAATCGCGAGAAAATGTTCTCGCTGCGCTGCGGCAGATGAGCCACGCGAAAGCACTCTCGGTATCACCATCAGCCCCGCCGCACCACAGTCTCGCGCGTGCTCGACCAGTTGCACAGCACGGGCGGTATTCTGCGCGCCGGTACCGACCACGACCGGGACTCCAGCCGCGACCAGAGCAGCGACTCCCTCTTCTCGCTGCGCGTCGCTAAGCAAGGGCCAGTCACCCATCGACCCGCAATAGACGACGGCCTGCATACCTGCGTCTACCAGCTCCTTGCCCTTTGCAGCCAATGCGGCAAAGTCTGGAACTCCGGCCGCGTTGCACGGTGTCATTAGCGCGGGCATGCAGCCACGAAATACGTCGTTGTTGGTAGCCATAGCTATTGCTCAGTCTCCGCCTGCACGGGGAGATGCTCGTGCAGGTAGTTCGTCATCAGATTAAACAGATGTCGCCTTGTGTTCGTCTTTTCATTGATCGAGTGACTGCGATCAGGATAAATCATAAAACTGAAGGTCTTGTTGAGAGCGATCAACCTGTCCACAAGCTGCTCGGCGCTTTGATAGTGAACGTTGTCGTCGGCCGTCCCATGAATTAGCAACAGATTTCCGGCGAGGCCCTCGGCGTGCGTAATTGGAGAGCCCTGTACGTAGCCTTCGGCATTGCCATCAGGCAAGCCCATGTAACGTTCCTGATAAATAGTGTCGTAGAGTCGCTGATCACTGACGAATGCGATCGCAATTCCCGTGCGATAGATGTCCGGGTAGCGAAACATCGCATTCAAGGTCATCTGGCCGCCGCCGCTCCAACCCCAACTGCCAACTCGTTCCGGGTCCAGATAGGAGCGCTCGGCTAATAAGGCCTGCACGGCTTTGGCTTCATCGGCCGAGGCCTGAATCCCTATTTGAGCGTAGATGGATTTCCTCCAGGCGCGACCTTTTGGCGCCGGCGTGCCGCGCGGGTCAATACTGGCAACGATATAGCCCTGTTGGGTAAGCAGCGTGTGCCACAGATATCGATCCGTGCGCCAACTCTGAATCACGGTTTGGCCAGCAGGTTCGCCATACACATATATGAGTAAAGGATACTTCTTGCTCGGATCGAAATCGGGCGGCGTCATCATCCAGGCGTCCAACTCCACGCCATCACCGATATCGACGCTGAAAAACTCTGTCTCTCCGCGTGGCGTAGCCTGCAAGAGACTTTCGACATTGCTGTTCTCCACCACTACTCGCTGCGAGGCATGATCAGGCAGTGAAACCACATCGACAATTGGCGGTTTGTTCATCGTTGAGAAGGTATGGAACGCCCATCGTGAATTTGGCGCGACATCGTAGACGTGAAAACCGGGCTCGCTGGGCGGCGTCAGGCGTTCAACTTGCGGCTCACCCAGTAACGGTGATCGATACAGATAGCGTGCGGCGCTGTCGTCCGGTGATGCAGTGTAATACACGTAGCCATTCTCGGTATCGATGTGATCAACTTTGAGAATGTCAAAGGCGCCCGGCGTTACCAGACGCGCCGTCTTGCCATCTCTCGAGACGGTGTAAAGATGTCGCCAGCCATCGCGCTCACTAAGCCAGGTAAAAGACTTGCCACCCTCCAGCCATTTCAGATCTTCGTTAGGATCGATCCAGGCATCGTCCTGATCCGTAAAAATGTGTTGTGCAGAGCCGTCGTCAACGTTGGCCAGATAAACCGTGTTTTTGTTCTGGAGTCGATTAACGTGTTGAATAATGACTTGCTCGGAATTGTCGG
>CAYWYT010000047.1:0-12325 GCA_964462665.1 uncultured Woeseiaceae bacterium
CGCGCTAACCAATGCAGACGTGTATGTAAAAGATCAGCTATTTGCGACCTTGGACCCAACCGTGCGACGTCTCGAGCTGCCCCACGGTCGTGAGGTGGTTCTGGCCGATACAGTGGGCTTTATCCGCGATTTGCCACATGAACTCATCGCCGCATTTCGTTCTACATTGCAAGAAGCACGCGAGGCGGACCTGATTCTGCATCTGATCGACGCGAGCGACAGCAACTGCTGGCAACGTGTTCGCCAGGTCAATTCGGTGTTGAAACAGCTGGACGCGGACAAGGTTCCACAGATACGGGTGTACAATAAGATCGACAGGCTGGACCGCAAGGCGCGAGTAACGAATAATCGTGCCGGTGAGGGGCGTGCTGTCTGGCTATCAGCTGCAACGGGTGAAGGAATACCGCTGCTGCTTGATGCGATCGGCGAGAGGCTGCGACGCAAGACGGTGCATGGCGTCATTCGACTGCAGGCAGCGCAGGGCAGGCAAAGAGCAAAACTTTTCGATATTGGCGCTGTCCTTAATGAAGAGGCGTGCGAAGATGGTGGCTGGAACATCGAACTCAAGATGGCCGAAAAAGATTTGCGACGCTTCTTGAAAAACGAAAATCTAACCGAAGATCTCTTGGAACCGTTGCCGCTGGCGGCGACGGCAGTGATTTCTAAATAAACAAAAATCCTAAATAAGTAGACAATTATGGCTTGGAACGATTCAGGAAATGGGAAAGATCCCTGGAAAAGGGACGGCGATCAGCCGAATGACCTCGACCAGATAGTGCAAAACTGGCAACGGCGCCTCAGCAAGATGCTTGGCGGTGGCGGTGGCGGTGGCGGTGGAAAGTCTCAGCCCGGTGGCGGGGGTGCTCTTGTACTCGTCATTCTGTTGGCAATCGCTTGGCTGGCGACAGGTTTTTACCAAGTCGACCAAGCAGAGCGCGGTGTCGTGCAGAAATTTGGTGCCTATACACAAACGACGTTGCCTGGACTTCGCTGGCACCTGCCGTTTCCGATCGAAACAGTCGATGTTGTCAATATTGAGGAGGTGCGTGACTCGAAATTTCGCACTGAGATGCTGACGCAGGACGAAGCCTATGTGTTTATCGATATGACGGTTCAGTATCGACGCTCGGATCCGGTCAAGTACCTGTTTGAGGTAGAGGATCCGGAGACGATTCTCGGCAACGTAACGGAAAGTGCGCTGCGTGGTGTTGTTGGTACAAGCTCACTCGAATTGTTGATCGGCGAACGCCGCGAACAGATTCCTGCAAGAACGATGCTCGAGTTACAGACCACTCTGGATGCGTACGGCGCAGGTATTACCGTTACCTCGATCAACCTTGAGGTGGTGGACTATCCAGAGGCAGTGCAGGAAGCGGTCGATGACACGCAGAAGGCGTTGAACGATGCTCGACGTTACCAACTCGAAGCCGAAACGTTTGCCAACGACATTGTGCCGCGCGCTCGTGGTACTGCGCAGCGCGAATTGCAGGACGCGGAAGCTTATCGGGACAAGATCATCGCCGACGCAGAAGGTCGCTCGCAACGCTTTCTGGCTGTGCTTGCCGAATACCAACGCGCCCCACGCGTAACGCGTGATCGTCTTTATATCGAGGCGATCGAAGAGGTGTACGGCAATTCGAACAAAGTCATTGTCGACTCGGAAAACAGCGGCAACCTGATGTATTTGCCACTTGATCAGTTAATGCAGGGCGGCGCAGGCCGCTCCAACGCCAGCGAAACAGGTCGGTCGGCGACCGGGCCGGCATCCTCGAATCCGGAGTCCGAATTCGAGTCAGATGAAAGTCGCGACAGGAGGCAACGCCAATGAATAACGGACGCTTTATGGTGGTCATCCTTGTTGGCCTGGGACTTCTCGCTTTCGGTTTAACTGCGTTTACGGTTAATGAGCGCGAATTGGCGATCAAGCTACAAGTCGGTGAGGTTGTTCGGGCCGATTATGAGCCTGGCATTCATTTCAAGATTCCGATTATTCAGACCGTGCAGAAATTTCCGAGTCGGATTCTAAAAATTGATGATGAGCCGCAACGTGTCTTCACTCTGGAACGTACCGGTATGCAGGTTGACTATTTCGTGCAGTGGCGAATTGTCGACGAGGTGTCGTTTTATACATCAACGGGTGGATCGCAGTTCATAGCGATAGAACGCTTGCGTGAAATCGTTCGTAACTCTGTGGTGACGGAATTTGGTAAACGTACCGTTCAACAAGCGATTTCTGTCGAGCGCGAAGCGTTGATGCAGGACATGTTGACGACCGCTGCGACTACCGCGAAAGGCATTGGTATTGAGCTGGTCGACTTTCGTGTGAAGCAAGTTGAGTTTGTCGACGAGGCCAAAGACTCCGTTTATAACCGCATGCGCGAAGAGCGCGCCCGTGTTGCCGCGCAGACGCGTGGTGAAGGTCGAGAGCAGGAATCTCTGACACGTTCTACCGCGGAGAAAGATCGCACGATTATTCTCGCCGATGCGAACAAGCAAGGTCAGATTATTCGTGGTGAGGGTGATGCGCGGGCGGCAGAGATATACGCTAATGCCTATAGTCAGGATCCTGAGTTTTACTCGTTCTACCGCAGTATTGACGCGTATCGAAATTCGATGGGCAAGAGCGGCGACGTGCTAATACTGGATCCGAACAATGAGTTCTTTAAGTATCTGAACCAATCGGATGGCTCTCAATAACGGCAGAGCGAGAACAACATGTATTGGTCGGAAATACTTACGGCGGTAGCGTTGCTACTCGTCATAGAGGGCATGCTGCCGTTTGTTCGACCCAGTCGATACAAACAGTTGGTAGCGCAAATCATTCGACTAAGTGACAGTCAGCTTCGAACATATGGTTTGACTGCAATGATTGCGGGTCTTTTGTTGTTGTTTTTTGTGCGTAGCTGAGGATCGGGAAGCTCATGGGAAAAAATGTTGTCGTCATCGGTACCCAATGGGGTGACGAGGGCAAGGGAAAGATCGTTGATTTGCTTACCGATCGTGCTGCTGCGGTAGCCCGGTTTCAGGGCGGGCATAACGCGGGCCATACGCTGGTCATCGGTGGAGAGAAGACAGTCCTGCACCTGATTCCCTCCGGTATCTTGCGTGAAGGGGTCGATTGTTTGATCGGCAATGGGGTAGTTGTCTCATTGGATGCGTTGATCACAGAGGCGAACGCGTTGATCGAAAGTGGCGTGCCGGTTTTCGATAGACTTCGAATTAGCCCTGGATGTCCGTTGATTCTTCAGTCGCATGCGGAACTTGATCTTGCTCGCGAAAGAGCGCGCGGATCGGATGCAATAGGAACAACGGGTCGCGGTATCGGCCCTGCTTACGAAGACAAAGTTTCGCGTCGAGCACTCAAGATCTCCGACCTGTTTGTGCGTGAGAATTTTGCGGCGAAGTTGGGTGAGGTTCTGGACTATCACAATTTCCTTCTCAAGAATTACTACAAGACTGATACGGTCGATTTTGCGAAAACACTCGACGGGGCATTGGCTGCGGCGGAAATCATCGCGCCGATTACGGTGGATGTCACGCAGGTATTGCATGATCACATGGATGCCGGAGACAGCATCTTGTTTGAAGGCGCGCAGGGCACTTTGCTCGATATCGATCATGGTACCTATCCATTTGTGACGTCTTCGAACACGGTTGCGGCAGCCGCGAGCACCGGTACTGGCATCGGGCCGAGAAATCTCGACTACATCCTCGGCATCGTCAAGGCCTATACGACACGCGTAGGCGCGGGTCCTTTCCCGACAGAATTATTTGATGATCAGGGTGCGCACCTGGCGCGCGTTGGCGCGGAATTTGGGGCGACTACGGGACGACCGCGTCGTTGTGGCTGGTTTGATGCCGTTGCATTGCGACGATCAATAATTAACAGCAGCGTATCCGGATTGTGCGTAACCAAGCTCGACGTGCTCGACGAGCTTGCTTCGATTCAGATTTGCATCGGTTACGAAGTTGATGGCGAAGCGATTGCCGGAATGCCGGTGATTGTTGATAGATTCGCTGACTGCAAGCCTGTCTACGAGGAATGGCCGGGCTGGCAGGAATCGACTGTTGGCGTAACCAGCTATGACGATCTGCCGAGCAATGCGAAAACCTATCTGGGTCGCATGCAAGAACTCGCCGGCGTGCCTATTGATATTATCTCGACCGGCCCGGGACGCGAACAGACGATCATCAGGCAACATCCGTTCGAGTAGATGACGTCCCATAACCTGGTATTCAAAGCCGGTCCCGGCGCTTTTGAGTCTATTCGGCGTCACGGCTTTGCGCCGGAACGCATCGGGACACTCGCTGGTGCTTCGGGCGGTGCCAAGTGGCTGGTTCTGAGCCAGCTGGACCGATGTATTCTCAAAACCATTGTGCCGAAGCTGGTCGGACCGGTTCATCTTATCGGCTCGTCGATCGGCTCGTGGCGATTCGCCTGCTATGCGCAGACGGATCCGGTTGCGGCGATCGACCGGTTTGAAGAGGCCTATATAAGCCAGAGCTACAGCGACAAGCCGGATATTCACGAGATCACCGCCAAGACTCGTGAGCTTCTCCAGGTCATAATGCAGGGCGGCGCGGCTGAGCAGATTCTGTCTCATCCGGTTTTTCGTAGCCACGTCATGACTGTGCGAGCGCGCCATTTGGCGGCGTCAGAGAACCGGGTTGTGCTTGCGGTTGCATTAGCGGCGGCAGCCTCTCTGAACGCACTAAACAGGCAAACTTTGGGATGGTTTTTCGATCGTGCGCTGTTTTTCGATGCTCGCCATCTACCACCGTTTTTCGATGTCGATGGGTTTCCTATCCAGAAAATCAGAATTCGAGCAAGCAATATTGAAGACGCCATAGTGGCAACCGGATCAATTCCTCTCATCATGTCGGGTGTTAGAGATATTGAGGGCGCGGATCCGGGTATTTATCGCGACGGTGGCGTTATTGATTACCACCTGGATTTACCGCATAGCGACGGTGAGCGGCTGACCTTGTTTCCGCATTTTTTCGATCGTATTGTTCCGGGATGGTTTGACAAGAAGCTGCCGTGGCGTAAGCCGAATCCGAAAAACGTAGACCGGACCATTTTAGTCAGCCCATCCGCCGCATTCGTCGCACGCTTGCCGCGAGGAAAGATTCCTGACCGCACTGACTTCACGTCGTACACCCCGATAGACCGCATACGAGCCTGGCAAGACGTGGTTACCGAATGCGCCGCCTTGGCCGACGAGCTTCATGAAGTAATAGAGAAGGATCAGTTGGCTGCGAGGCTGCAGCCGCTGTAGTCATGACTTGAGAGTGCAGCGCGCAGTCAGCAATTTGTGCAGTGCGTCGACGTCGTCATCCATCAGATAATCGGCCTGATCTTTCCAGCCACTGAGCATCGGAAGGTTTTTTTCGTTGACCAGCAGGTGCTCTTCGCTGCTTTGCTCGCCAATTTCCCAACCCGGTATTGCGACAACTGAGCGAACGCGAACGCGGTGGTCCAGCAGGCGACGGAATTCGCGTTCCAGGCTGGCGATATTCGCATTGGTCGCGACGATGGATTGAGTTTTATCCGTAGGGTCGAATCGCAATTCATTGTTGTGCAGGTTGACGTTGCCATTCTTGTCGCCAGGCATTGCGAATACGCTGACGGCGTATGCACCGTTTTGGCCAACTATGATGTGGTCAATAATCCCGGACGACGTTTCCACGTCGTGGTAAGTGCGGCCGACACCCATCGCGAGTCTTTGTAGTTGATGGCCGACAGCAATATTCGCATCACGACGAAGTTTAACGCGATGTCGAGTGAGTGCGATCTGACTCAGACGATACAGTGCAAGAAGGGCGCCCACGAACAAGGTGCCGAGCAATATATACAATTGCCAGACCGGGTAGCCAACGAATAATTTTTTGGCTTGTAAAACGTAGGCAGCTATGAACAGCACAACGAAGACCACGCCGGCACTCAGGTAGGTCGATTGGTTACTGCTGAGGCGGTCGAACTCATCGCGAAAGCGTTGCGCCGCTTCGCGCATGATGCTGCCGGAGAAGCTGAGGCCGGATCCGACGGAACGGTTAATGAGTTGCCAGGATTTGGCAACAAGTACGAAAACCAATGTGCTGGCCAGCGCGACCGTTGCAGCTCCGCTGATACTTTCGATATCCATTTCGTACAACCCGACCATTTCCGTGACTCCCAGATTATCTGGCGAGCAGTCTGCTCACTGTGACCCAGGTCACATTGGACCGGTCTCAAATGGGCCATGCGGCGCAGTTTTCAGCGAGTATTCAGCTTGGTTGGTGTATCTCTGTTGCACACTTGAATTGCAATGAATTTGAAGGGGTTTGGGATGAACAGGTTTACGACGAATTTGACTTTAGCGCTGGGGGTGATTGCTCTTAGCGGTTGCGCTTCAATGAGCGGCGACGAATGTGTAACCAGCGATTGGACGGCGGTTGGTTATGAGGACGGATCGCGAGGTTACACGAGTGAACGCTTCGGCGACCATCGCAAAGCCTGTGCCAAGCACGGCATTACACCTGACTTCCAGGCCTATCAAGGCGGCCGTACAGACGGTCTGGTGGAATTCTGCCAACCGAGCAGAGGGTACAACCTGGGTGCCAGCGGCGGCCGCTACAACGGCGTCTGTGCTATACATTTGGAGGACGACTTCCTTGATGCGTATCGTGTTGGCCAGCAGTTGTATACGTTGAAATCAAACGTTAGCTCGGCCAATTCGAAAATCTACTCGAAGGAAGACGAGTTAGAGGACATCGAGCAATCGGTGGTCAACAAATCGGCGCTCCTGATTGCTGCGGAGACTGCTACTGAAGATCGCGTACTGCTGTTGGCGGATTTGAAGCGTCTGTCTGAGCGGACGGGTGAGCTGGAAGCCCAGATCGACCGATTGATTGCTGACCGAGCGCGGTTCGAACAGGATTTGCAGCACTACGAACAAACTGTAGCCGCCTACGGTTACTAGGATCTGCGGAGTTTAGCCTTACCTGTTACGACGCTCCGAGCCGTCACGTTGCTCAGTATTGAACGAGCCGGTGCCTCCAGCGGAACCACCCGGACCGAATGGGCTACGTCGGTCTTTTTGCGTGCGGCGATCTTCGTGGTGAGCAAAGCGGCAACTGCATTCGAGAATGTCACATTCAGGTAACGGCAGCTTGGGTGCAGCGGTAGCGAGAAATCGACGTCCGGTCATGTTCTTCGCGGCATCGCACGCGCGGCCTTCATATTTGATTGAGACGGCGTGAAATTGAGTATTGGCTGTTCTCGGGCGCAGCTTCGTGGTGTTTGCTTGCGCCGACCCTTCGCGGCGTTTTCTAATCAGCCACCAGACCGCAACGAGAAGACCTAGAATCAATATCATGGTAAACGGATTCATTTGGCCTCCTTTTAGTTATCAACTCTAATGTCAAAAGCTTATCATGCTTTTATTGCGAAATTATGACCACATTTCGCATGACTATGGCGTTTCAGGCTCGGATTGAGTCGCAATGTAGTCGGCAATCGGTGCGTATTCTTCGACGCCCTGAATGGGTGCGTAACTTTCGTAGATTGCGACATAGTGGGGTCGAATACCGGGCCATGCTTCCATGCTGTGGGCAAAATCTACGATGTAGCTGTCACGAACGTCACGACCGATAAGGCCGTTTTCGTATGCACTGTGTACAGACCACAGATTATGAATGCGGTGCCAGGCGATACCGCGAATTTGTGACGCCTCGGTCGCGGTAATCAGATGTGCCTCGGGTGCCTCGAGCTTGGGAAAAAGCTTGGCGACATTCGGGTCTGAAGCCCGCGAAATATTCAGCAGGTTGCGGTGTTCATGGAGCTGCAATTCCGTCTGCATTTCTGCCTGAGCGACCGCAATTCGGTTGGATTCTCGTAGCTCGGATGCGACCAGGATCATCGCGGCGACAATGCCGACCACAGCTACAATTTCTACTAATTCACGCCAGTGTCTATTTGTCATGGATTCAGTATACCGATTCGGGCACGATACGACGATGAGTAGCGACGGCAAACTAATGGATATGCTGACCGGCTATGCAGCGGCACATCAGCATCCATTCAATATTTTTGTTCACCTGATCGGTATTCCCACCATCATGCTGGGGGTGTTGATCCCACTGACCTGGTTCAGCATAGGGCAGGGAGTGGCAGAGGCCAATCTGGGGCACGTTCTGGTGTTCGGTTTTTTCTTGTTTTACATGACGCTGGATCAGGTTTTCGCCATCGTATTCCTGATTTTGGCATTACTCCTGACAGAACTGGCGAAGCATATAGGTGCGTTGCCAGTTGCTACCTCGGGTGCGATTGCGGCTGCCGCGTTTTTCGGCGGATATGCGCTGCAATTTGTCGGTCACGCTGTAGAGAAGTCGATGCCGGTCCTCGTTAAGCACCCAATTCAGGCGAATCTCGCCGCACCGTTTTTCACGATCGTGGAAATATTCAAATTGCTGCGTCTGCGTAGCGGCCTGTTTGATGCCGTGCAACAAGAAATCGCGTCCCGGCGAGATACCAGTACAGCCGGTGCTGCTGAGTGAGAATTAGCGAGCCGTCACGTGACGTAGACGTTATTCATGAGACGGACGTGCTTGTCGTTGGCTCCGGTCCAGGTGGACTTGCCGCAGCGCTCGGTGCTGCGCGCGCTGGAGTCTCCGTGACCTTGTTGGAAAGATTCGGATGTTTCGGCGGCAATATTACCGCTGTGGGCGTTGAAGGGTTCGCCTGGTACAGGCACGAGAAAACAATCGACTCCGAGGGTGTCGGCATCGAATTTGAAGAACGTGCCAAGGCCATGGGTGCGGCCACCCCGGAGCCTCAGTCTGATAGTCACGCGCTCGACGCAGAAGCATTTAAATGTGTAGCTGATGCATTAGTGGAAGAAGCTGGAATAACGCCGATGCTGCATCGGCTGTGCGTTGCACCGATTCTGGACGGCAGCAAGATTACTGGTGTCATTACCGAGAGCAAGGCTGGTCGAGAAGCGATTTTGGCGAAACGAGTCATTGACGCGACCGGCGATGCCGATATTGCGCATCGAGCCGGAGCAGTTACCGCCAAAACACCCAAAGAAGAAATGATGGCAGCTTCGGTTATGTTTTCGATGACCGGTGTCGACAAGAAAAAGTTTATTGAGCACGTCAAGGCTGACCCGCAAACGTACAAGGACTGGGAAAGCAAAGAATGGTCTGTGGAAACGTCTGGGAAAGAAGACCAGATGTTCTCGCCGTTCTTGCGCAAGCCATTCAACAAGGCCCGGGAGGAAGGACTGATTCCGGCAAACCTCGATACGATCGCGGGAACCTGGGGAGCTATTTACGACACAGGCGACCTGACTTATCTGAACCTTGTGCACCTCGCAGAATGCGACGGTACGGACCCTGCGGACCTGACACATTTTGAGATGGAAGGCCGTAAACAGGCGATGCACGCGGTAGCAGCAATGCGCGCTTACAATCCCGGCTGCGAAAACGCACGGCTGCGAAACTTTGGCATGACACTGGGCGTCCGTGATACCCGGAAGATTGACGCGGTCTATAACATGACCGCGCACGATGTTCGCGAGCAAGCACGGTTCGATGACAGTGTTGGGATTTTCCCGGAGTTCATAGACGGTTACGGCATTTTGATCTTGCCCACGACGGGACGTTATTTTCACGTGCCGTATCGCACTTTAATTCCAAAGGGTGTCGACAATTTACTGGTCGCCGGCCGCGCGACGGGCGGCGATCGTGACAGTCATGCGGCAACTCGCAACATGATGTGTTGTACCGTAACCGGGCAGGGCGCCGGAGTAGCCGCAGCAATTTCACTGAAACACAATCAACCGGTCGCCGAACTCAGTATCGACTTATTGCAAGCGGAGTTACTTAGACAAGGAGTTCGACTACATTGAGAGCTATATTCCTGATCTTGCTGGCGCTAGCCACAGTCCCTGCCTATGGCGATGACCGCAAAGCGATATTTATTATCGTCGATGGCATTCCGGCGGATGTCATTGAGGCAGTGTCCACACCAAATCTAGATGCGATAGCCGGAGCGCGGGGCTACACGAGGTCCTACGTGGGTGGCTCGCCTGGTGACGAATCCGAAAGTCCGACCGTGTCTGCGGTTGGCTACAACTGTTTGTTAACGGGAACGTGGTCGAATAAGAATAATGTTTGGACCAACGCCATTGTTGATCCGAACTACGAGTATTGGGATATTTTTCGAATCGCCAAGAACCACGATCCAGCATTGCAAACCGCGATTTTCTCGACCTGGACAGACAACCGCACCAAGCTACTCGGAGACGGGCTGGATGCGGCGGGAGGCTACAAGCTCGATCACTATGCCGATGGCTTTGAGCTCGACACCGAACGTTTTCCGCATGACCTGATGGCCAATTACATCCGGGAAATCGACGCAGTCGTTGCTAATGAGGCGGCCGAGCATGTCGCCAGCGAAGGGCCCGATCTGTCGTGGGTCTATCTGGAGTACACCGACGACATCGGGCATAGATATGGTGATGGCCCGGAAATGACGGCGGCAGTAAAACGAATGGACGATCAGGTTGGCAGAATCTGGAGTGCAGTCGAGCAGCGACAGCAGAGCAGGAATGAAGACTGGATGGTCATAGTCACGACCGATCATGGTCGTGATGCCGAGACTGGCATGAGCCATGGCGGGCAGACGACGCGCGAGCGCACTGCTTGGATTGTTACGAACGTTGAGAGTCTGAATTCTCACTTCCGCGAGGTGCCCGCCATTGTCGACATCCTCCCGTCTATCGCCACGCATCTGCAGCTCGACATGCCGGCAACTATCCGGGAGCAGTTGGACGGACAAAGTTTTGTCGACTGACATGGCGAGGTAGGGAGAATGAGAAGTCTCCCGCTCATTGATGTTTCTGATTCGGCACGCAGCGTTCAGGAAATTGAGCGGGCGTGTCGCGACATAGGGTTTATGAACATTGTCGGCCATGGCATCGCCGAAGAGACCATTACAAATGTGCGTGCATCTGTTGTCACCTATTTCGATCTACCACTGACTACAAAAATGGCTGACCAGATCAGCCCGGATAATTATCGGGGTTATATTCCAGCTGGTTTCTTTAGTGCTAATAGTGGTGCGGCCGACAGAGATAACTACGAAGGCTACAAACTGCATTTAGAAGTAGCGACTAACAACCCTATCCGCTCCGAGTGTGATTTGTACGGGCCGAATAAGTGGCCATCGGAACCGTCCGAGTTGCGACGCCATGTACTTTACTACTGGCAGGAATGTGATCGGGTGGCGCACACGCTGCTCAGTGCGCTTGCTGAAATACTGGGCACGCCTAAACAACCGTTTTTGCAGCTGTTCGAGATGCCGCTGACTAATATGACGTTGCTGCACTATCCGCCTCAGGAGCCGGATGCGACCGGCTTCGGCATTCACCCACACAAAGATACGGATGCGCTAACAATCCTCGCGCCGGATCCAGTAGGCGGCTTACTAGTAAAGTGTCGCGATGATGATGCCTGGATTGAAGCGGATCCACCGGACGGGGCGTTGATAGTCAACCTGGGCGATGTACTTGAGTTATGGTCGGGCGGCAGTTTCGTGTCTACGCCGCACAAAGTGGTGAATAGCAGCGGCGCAGAGCGATTTAGCTTTCCGTATTTTGCAGTGCCGCGATTCGACACGATTGTTGAGCCACTGCGTGAGCCGGAGCCCGGGTTCAGTCGTTCTCGGGTTCATGTGGGGGATGTGTCCAGAGAAGTTTGGCGGACCAATTGGCCAGGCGAGAAATCGAACAACCCCGAATTCGATCTTGGGACATTGGAGGACTAGTGTCAGACAACACTATTAAACGCTATGTTCAGCTCGGCGTTCTGACGCTTGCTGCTGGTGCTGTTTACCCGTTGATTTATCTGCGACAGAATTTCGAAGTATCTATCCTCGAGTCGTTTGGCATAACGATTGCACAACTCGGACAATGCTACTCGATGTTGGGAGTGATCTTCGTTCTCACTTATCTGCCAAGCGGTTGGTTGGCGGATCGAGTGTCGCCGCGTGGCCTGGTCGCTTTTTCCCTGACAATGACCGGCTTGTTGGGTGTCTGGTTCTCGACTATGCCGTCTTTCACGATCCTGCTTGTTATTTTCGCAGGCTGGGGAATCGTCACAGGTTTGACGTTTTGGGCTGCCATGATCAAAGCCGTAGCTGTTCTTGCACATCACGATGAGCAGGGTCGGTTTTTCGGGATTCTCGATGGCGGCAGGGGGCTTGTAGAAGCGATTTTAGCGAGCATCGCAGTTTACTGGTTTTACCATTCGCTGGAGGTGCTTGGTCAGCCGACGAGTG
>CAYWYT010000048.1:0-12303 GCA_964462665.1 uncultured Woeseiaceae bacterium
TGTCTGTTACAACCGGTGTCAGCAGATGCGGTATGCCTTCGTACACAGACAACTCGAGCATCTTCGGGTCAATCATGATCAGTCGAACCTGATCCGCCTGCGTTTTGTACAGCAGACTGAGGATCATGGCGTTAATGCCGACAGACTTACCGGACCCTGTGGTACCTGCGATCAGCAAATGCGGCATTCGTGCCAGATCCGCGACCACTGAATGACCGCTGATGTCCTTGCCCAATGCCAAGGTTAAAGGTGATGACATGTTCTCGTATGCCTGGGAGTTGAGAATTTCTCCCAACGTCACCAACTGTCGGTTCTCATTCGGTATCTCGAGACCTACAAACGACTTTCCGGGAATGACCTCAACGACGCGCACACTCACCACGGACAAGGAACGCGCGATATCTTTGGCCAGATTGGCGATCTGACTCACTTTGACGCCAGGCGCGGGATCCAACTCGAAACGCGTAATGACCGGGCCCGGCGACACCGATTGCACGACTACGTCGACGCCGAAATCCTTGAGCTTGATTTCGACCAGACGAGACATGGCCTCGAGCGATTCTTCGGAGTATCCGGAGCGCTGTTCTGGAGCGTCATCAAGCAGCGATAGTGGTGGCAGCTCTCCGGCGTCCGGAGGATCGAATAGCGGAACCTGCCGTTCTCGCTCAGCTCGCTCACTGGGCTCTAAAGAGGGCAGAACCGGCTCGATTCTCGGCTTGCTGCGCCCAGCGGTGCGCTTTTTCTCTGTTTCGATAATCGTCTGTCTGGCGGCGACCTGCTTACGCCCTTCCGCCTTATCCTGCATTTCACCTATCTTGAACTGCGCTTTCTCATAAGCGCTCAGACACCAACGGCCGACACGATCCATGACTGAAAACCAGGAAATCCCCAGAAACAGGGACAACGAAGCCAACCAGATCACGAACAAGAGCGTACTCGCGCCCAACAGCTTCATCACCGATTCCAGCCAGCCGCCCACGATCTGACCGATGATTCCGCCCGCGGTCTCGTTAAAGCCGATCGGCGAAAAATGCAGCGTAGACAAGGCACAACTGGTCACCAGCGTTAGCACGAAGCCGCTGACGCGCAGCGAATAATCCATTTTCGTCCACGCCTGTTGAGTTTTCTGCTCCCGGTACAACATCCAACCCAGGTAGAACACCATTACGGTGAACAGGTAGGCTGGACGCCCGAAAAAGTTGAACAGAAGGTCTGACACCAGCGCACCGAAGCTTCCAATACCGTTGTTGATGTCGACTGAACTGGTCGCCTGGCTAAAGCCTGGATCTGCAGGGTCGTAGGTCGAAAGTGCGTACCACAGGATGAACGCCAGCACGCCAAAGACGTAAAGTGCGCTCTCGCGGAGTGCAGTTGAGACCTGGGTCGATAGTCGAGGCTCAGGTTGGGTGTTCTTTTGGGCTCTTGCCATAGTTAAAGTAGACTGCGAAATCGCGCGAGGATCGCGCCGAATTGAAAGGAATAAATTATACATGAGTGATTTGAGACATTGCCGACTTGTGATCCTGGGATCCGGGCCGGCCGGATATTCAGCCGCCGTTTATGCGGCCAGAGCCAACCTGGATCCAGTCATTATCACGGGCGTCGAGCAAGGCGGCCAGCTGATGACTACGACTGATGTGGACAACTGGCCCGGAGACGTTGAAGGCCTGCAGGGCCCTGCGCTAATGGATCGGATGCTGAAGCACGCTGAGCGTTTCGATACCGAAATCGTCAATGACCATATCCATACCGCGGATCTGTCAAAGAAACCTTTTCGCCTCGAAGGTGACTACGGCACCTATACCTGCGATGCCCTGATTATCGCTACCGGAGCGACCGCGATGTACCTCGGATTGCCATCTGAAGAGGCGTTCAAGGGCCGCGGCGTGTCCGCTTGCGCAACTTGCGATGGTTTTTTCTATCGCGGCAAGGATGTGGCAGTGATCGGTGGCGGCAACACGGCCGCTGAAGAAGCGTTGTATTTGAGCAATATCGCCTCGAAAGTTACGTTGGTACATCGACGCGATTCTCTGCGCTCCGAGAAAATACTGCAGGACCAGCTTTTCGAGAAAGCGAAAACCGGCAATGTCGATATTCAATGGGATCACGTCGTTGACGAAGTCCTCGGCGACGACACGGGTGTGACCGGATTGCGCATCCGCAGCACCAAGGATGAATCACAAACGACGGATATCGACCTTGCCGGCGTATTCATCGCCATCGGACACAAGCCGAATACGAGTCTGTTCAACGACCAGCTGGATATGAAAAACGGCTACATCACCATAAAATCGGGATTGGCCGGTGACGCGACCGCAACCAGCATTCCGGGAGTTTTCGCGGCCGGCGATGTCGCCGACCAGATCTATCGCCAGGCGGTCACCTCGGCAGGCGCAGGCTGTATGGCTGCACTCGATGCCGAAAAATATCTGGACGCGTTATAAAAATAACCGTAAACGACGCTATTGACGACATTGCCAGCGATGACTGGAATGCATTGCTCGGCGACGATTACCCCTTTCTTCAGCACGCTTTTCTGCGCGCCGCTGAACAAAGTGGGTCCACATCTCCGGAGACGGGGTGGACTCCCCGCCATCTGACACTGCATCAGAATGGAGAATTACGCGCTGCGATGCCGCTTTATGAAAAGAGCCATTCCTGGGGCGAATTCGTATTCGACTGGGCATGGGCGCAAGCCTATGAGCAGGCTGGGCTGAACTACTACCCAAAGCTCGTCTCTGCAGTTCCTTTCACCCCCGCGCAAAGCTCGCGGCTGCTATTGAAAGACAATAACGATACGGAAGCCGCAAGTGCCTTGCTGTCGGCCGCAATACAGTTGGCGGAGGAAACTGAGTGCTCGTCTTTGCACATCCAGTTTCCGACGCAGCAGGACCTGCAGGTATGTGAGGACTTGAAACTAAAAGTGCGTAAGGACTGTCAATTTCACTGGCACAATCAGAACTACACCGACTTCGACAACTTCCTCAGTACATTTAGCGCGCGTAAGCGCAAGAAAGTTCGCCAGGACCGCAGACGGGTCGCAGATGCGGGCATCACATTCCGACGCCTGCGCGGTCGGGAGCTTGATGAACCCACCTGGAGACTTGCCTATCAGCTCATCAGCATTACCTTCATGCGCCGCGGCTCTTTGCCGTATTTCGATTTGGGGTTTTTCAAGACCATAAGTGCTGAACTACCCGACAACATTCTCGTCGTATTTGCCGAACAGGATGGCAAAGCTATCGCCGCTGCGATTTTCTTTGAGAGTGCTAACACACTGTATGGACGTTACTGGGGCAGCGACGGGCACTACGACGCACTGCACTTCGAGACCTGCTATTACCAGGGCATCGAGTACTGTATCGACGCGGGAATAAAGTGTTTCGAGCCGGGAACACAGGGAGAGCATAAAATTGCTCGCGGTTTCACACCTGCGCAAACGTTCTCCGCGCATTGGCTGCGGCATCCCGAGTTCTTTGCCGCAATTGGTGAGTACGTGACGGAAGAAGCGCATCATGTGGATCGATACATCGAAGCCGTCGACGAGCACAGCCCATATCGTGACTAGCAATCGAGTAGCCTGGCTAAGCCCCACCGATCCGCCGGATTCGTTTCCGCATGTCGATTTTGCATTGCGCGAACCCGATGGCCTTTTGGCTGCCGGCGGCGACCTTAGTACAGAACGCTTGCTCATTGCCTACCGCAACGGAATTTTCCCGTGGTACGAAGAGGGCCAGCCTATTCTTTGGTGGTCACCAGACCCGCGTTGCGTTTTGCGGCCGGGCGAATTTCACGTTTCCCGCCGTCTGCGCCAATACGCGCGTCGCTCAACTTTGACGCTGAGCTGCAATCGAGCATTCGAAAAAGTGATCCAAGCCTGCGCAGGCCATAGAAAGTTGCAGCAAGGCACGTGGATTACCGCAGACGTCATGAGTGCCTATCTGCAGTTGCATGCGGATGGCTGGGCACACTCTGTAGAAGTCTGGGACGGCGATGATCTGGTCGGCGGGATTTATGGCTTGAGTATCGGTCGAGTTTTCTTCGGCGAGTCGATGTTTAGTCGTCAGGACAACGCCTCCAAGTTCGCCATGCTCGGTTTGTGTTCTATTTTGGCAAAAAACGACTTCGAACTACTCGACTGTCAGGTCCTGTCGCAGCACCTTTTGACGCTTGGAGCTCGCCTGATCACGCGAGCGGAATTTTCCGAAATTCTGCGTGGTTTTTGCGCAACAGACGATCAATTCGCCAACTGGCCCTCGAAAGTCGTCAAAATCGCGGATTTATCAAGCAATTAGTGGCTTGACGCATTGCATTAAGCGGGCCGTTTCTGCACAATTCGCGAGCCTTTTTACTAGAGAGAACTGCAGACCTTGGCGAAAGAAGAAGCCATTCAGATGGAAGGTGTCGTAAATGAGACACTTCCCAACACCACATTTCGGGTAGAACTCGAAAATGGCCATATTGTTACGGCCCACATTTCCGGAAAAATGCGTAAGAACTACATCCGCATTCTGACTGGAGACAGCGTTACGGTTGAATTGACCCCGTACGACCTTTCAAAAGGCAGAATCGTCTACCGCGGCAAGTAGGTATCGGGCCTGAAGGCCCTCCTACAATTTTCTATTCGGGCAGGTGCTCGAGCTCCTTCACAATCGGTTCTGCATTCAATTGCAGACTGTCATCAGGTCCCACTGAAATTCGGACGTGCCCGCCTTCGGCCAGGCTGCCGAAAAGTAACTCCTCAGCAAGCGGACGTTTGATGTGTTCCTGAATGATTCTGCTCATCGGGCGCGCACCCATTTTAGCGTCATAACCGCGCTCGGCAATCCACACTCGGGCGTCATCATCGAGCTCAAGCGTTACATTGTTGTTGCCAAGCTTGGCCTCTAACTCTACAACCAGCTTGTCGACCACTCGTTGAATCGATGTGCTGTCGAGCGTAGCGAACTGAATGATTGCATCCAATCGATTGCGGAATTCCGGCGTAAACGACTTGCGAATAATCTCCATGCCGTCGGTACTGTGATCCTGCTGTGTAAATCCGACTGACGCACGCGTCATTTCCTGAGCACCGGCATTGGTCGTCATGATCAAAATGATATTACGGAAATCGGCCTGACGGCCGTTGTTATCCGTCAACGTACCGTGATCCATCACCTGCAAGAGCAAATTGAAGACTTCCGGATGGGCTTTCTCGACCTCATCAAGTAGAACGACCGCATGCGGGTTCTTGGTTACGGCTTCCGTCAACAAACCGCCCTGGTCAAAACCGACGTATCCCGGCGGCGCGCCGATCAGGCGCGACACAGTATGTCGCTCCATGTACTCGGACATATCGAAGCGAATTAATTCAATGCCCATGCACATTGCTAACTGTCGAGTCACCTCGGTCTTGCCGACGCCTGTCGGCCCCGCAAGCAGAAACGATCCGATTGGCTTCTCTTCTTCGCGCAATCCTGAGCGAGCCATCTTGATAGCCGCGCTGAGTGATTCGACCGCCTTGTCCTGACCAAAAATTGTGAGCTTGAGATCCCGCTCCAATGTACGCAGCGAGTCGCGGTCCGAAGCCGACACACTTTTGGCTGGGATTCGCGCCATCTTCGCAACGATGTTCTCGACCATTTCGACGGTAACCCGAGTGCTGCGTTTTTCTTCTGGCTGCAAGCGCAGATTGGCACCCGCCTCGTCAATGACGTCGATGGCTTTGTCCGGCAACTTGCGGTCGTTAATGTGCCGGTAAGCCAGCTCAGCCGCCGCGTCGAGCGCATCCGAATCGTATTTGACGCCATGATGCTCTTCGAAACGAGTCTTCAGGCCGTGCAGAATCGCAATCGTCTCCTCAAGCGTCGGCTCGGGAACGTCGATTTTCTGAAAACGCCGCGCAAGCGCATGGTCTTTCTCAAAAATGCCACGATACTCGGCATACGTCGTTGAACCGATGCAGCGGATATCGCCGTTAGCGAGTACCGGCTTAATCAGGTTACTGGCATCCATGACACCGCCAGATGCCGCCCCGGCACCGATGACAGTATGAATTTCATCGATAAACAAAATCGCGCCCGGATCCTCTGTGATCTCTGCGATAACGCCCTTGAGACGCTTCTCAAAATCACCGCGATACTTGGTTCCAGCTATTAAAGTGCCCATGTCGAGTGCATAGATCGTGGCGTTCTTGAGAATGTCTGGCACACGCTCCTCGGTAATCAAGCGCGCCAATCCTTCTGCTAGCGCCGTCTTACCTACACCGGCGTCGCCTACATAGAGGGGATTGTTCTTGCGGCGTCGGCAAAGGATCTGCACCGTCCGCTCGACCTCGATTTCGCGACCGATCAATGGATCGATCTTGCCGTCGATAGCCATCTGGTTGAGATTGCTCGTATACAAATCAAGCGCCGAAGACTCTGGCTCCGCTTCCTGTTGCAAAGGTTCCGCCTGTTCGGTGTCTCCAGGGTCACCACTCACCTGCGGCATGCCATGTGATATGAAGTTAACGACACCGAGACGATCAACGTCTTGCAAGCTCAATAGATAGACGGCCTGCGACTGCTTCTCACTGAAGATTGCAACCAGAACGTTAACGCTGGTGACTTCCTTTTTACCACTAGACTGCACGTGGAAAACGGCGCGCTGCAATACTCGCTGAAAGCCGAGTGTCGGCTGCACCTCAGTGTCGTCCTCTATGGCGAGCAACGGCGTCTGCTCGTCTATGAACTCGACCAATTGCCTGCGCAACTCGGAGATATTTGAGCCACAAGCTTTGAGCACTTCGTGAATTCTCGGAATATCCATAAGCGCCAACAGCAGGTGTTCAACCGTCATGAATTCATGGCGTTGATCCCTGGCCTTCTGGAAGGCTTCATTCAGACAAAATTCGAGCTCGCTACTTAACATTGAATATTCACCAGTTCTGAACTCCTCATGACTCTTCCATCGTACACAACAACGGATGTTGGTGTTGCTGCGCAATTGCTCCGACTTGCGCGACTTTGGTCTCGGCAATTTCAAAATTAAAAACGCCGCAAAGACCCTTGCCCTTGGTATGCACCTCGAGCATTACCTGAGTTGCACGCGTACGTTCCATCGCGAACACCGTCTCAAGAATATCAACGACAAACTCCATCGGAGTGTAGTCGTCATTGATGAGAACCACGCGATAAAGTGGCGGCTGTTTGATTTTCGGGCGCGCTTCCTCAACCGCAAGATCATAACTGTCGATTTTCTCAAATTCGTCTTCGCGCTTACTCATTCTGCTCGGGTCTCTTTATGTCGTATTAAGGCAAATGCGGCCATCAACCACAGTTTGCAGGTTATTATATATGGGCATGTAAGCGTATTCTCCAAGGTCACTTGAGATATATTGTTTCGAAATGCGCTATATCATTGCTTAATATGAGTTTTTTCGACATTTCGGGCTTGTTTGCTAGCATCTGCAACCCGTATCATCTTGTCGCCGCGTTAATAAAGAGACCTGGAACAATTAAAAGACGCAATTCATTATGACGACCGCAGCAAAATGGTCTGATTTTGCCAGCATGGACGGCCCCAAAACGCTCGCTGCAGCCAACCAGCTGCTGCCGAGCTGGGTTAGTCTGTTGCTGGTCGTGTTCATCGCCTGGCAGCTAGCCCAGCTAGTCTGGTCACTTGTACCTGCGCCTGCGGCAGGTGATGCTGTTGCAACACCTGCTCGCGTTACTATCGCTGCTGTTGGCAGCGACACATCGACAGAAGTAAATGCCATATCTGCAGCACATGTTTTCGGTATCGCCGATGCGGCCGACGAAGCACCGCCGCCGGTGCCAGAAGAATTTGAAGACCTTCGCGATACCAATTTATCGAACTTGTCGCTCAAGGGGACGATCGCATCTTACCCGGCAGAATTGTCGGTAGCCATCATTGCTGATGGCAGTAATAAGGAAGAGGTTTATACGATCGGTTCAGCAGTCACAAACGGTGCCAAACTGCATGCTGTTTATGCTGATCGTGTGGTCCTTAATGAGAACGGCGTTCTGACAAACCTGAAGCTGCCTAAGGACTTCCCTGAGGGCACTCAGACAGTGTCCCGACGCGACACGACCGCGGCCATGCGCCCAACTCCCGCTGCAAATACGCAATCAATACAATCGGTCGTGGCACAAAACGTGTCGCAACTCTCAGACGTCATACGGCCAACACCGTACTTTGTAGACGGACAACAACAAGGTTACCGGGTCTATCCAGGACGCAACCGCGCTCAATTCACGGCGTTAGGTCTGCGGCCCGGCGATCTGGTCAAAGACATCGATGGCCAGTCACTTAACGACCCAACGCAGGCCATGAAAATCTTTCAAACGCTCGGCAGCTCGAGTGAGGTTTCGGTAACCGTAGAACGTAACGGACAACCGGAGATTATCGTATTGCGCACCGACCAACTCGACATCGCGGACGAGACTAGTAAATGAATCAATTGAAATCACATTCCTGGCGAAAGTTGCTATCAGTTGCTGTTGGCAGCATCTGCCTGGCAATCGCACCGTTCATCTGGGCGCAAGAAGCCACAATCACACCGAATTACAAAGAAGCCGATATTCGGCAAATCATTGAAGCGGTCGGCGAAGTTACGCAAAAGAATTTCATAATCGATACACGCGTCAACGCGAAAGTTACGATGCTCTCGTCAACGCCAATGTCGCCGGATGCATTCTACGAAGCATTTTTATCGATTCTTGCCGTGCACGGATATGTCGCCATCACGACTGGTGAGATCATCAAGATTGTTCCCGATGCGACCGCACGACAGTTTGCAGGTCCTATCGGCACCGGTTCCGCCGCTGGCGCTGACGATATCGTCACTCAAGTAATTCAAGTCGAGAACGTTGGCGCTGCGCAGCTGGTTCCCATCTTGCGGCCATTGATTCCTCAGTACGGCCACCTCGCCGCGCATCCCGGGTCAAACATGCTGATCATTTCTGATCGCGCCGCCAATGTTGCGCGAATGATGAGCATCATTCGTCGAATCGACCAGTCGAACGACAACGACATTGAAGTGGTTCCCCTTGAGTATGCTTCGGCCGCTGAGATCGTTCGCATTATGACTTCGCTCACGCAGCAACCGCGGTCGGATGGCGTTCCGGTCTCCACCAGCTTGGTTGCCGACTCACGTACAAACAGCGTCCTGATCGGCGGCGACAAGAGCGAACGTCTGCGTTTGCGCGCGTTGATTGCGCATCTCGACTCGCCTTTGGAAGACGGTGGGGACACACGGGTCAGGTACTTACATTATGCCGATGCGGAGGAATTGTCTGCGAAGTTGCAAACACATTTCACCGCGCAGGCGCAAACCGCGACGCCGGGTGGTGCGGCGGCCGGCCCAGCTGGCGGTGACATCGTCAACGTTTGGGCAGACACGCAAACAAATGCCTTGGTCATCAACGCGCCGCCAAAGATGATGCGCTCCCTGATGCAAATCGTTGACCGGCTCGATATCCGTCGCGCGCAGGTACTGGTTGAAGCGATTATTGTTGAGGTGATCGCTGATAAGACGGCCGAACTCGGCATCACGTGGGCCGTTGAAGGCACCAGCTCAAATACGCCAATTGGTGCGACCAACTTTCCCGATTTCGGACCCGGCATCGTACAACTCGGTGCGGCCGCGGGTAGCGGTGGCGATATCAACCCAGCCGGCCTGATTGGCGAAGGCATTACCATGGGCCTGGGCCGAATTAGCGACAGCGGCGTCAGCTTTGCGGCAATTTTGCGCGCCCTCGAAGGCAATGCTGATACCAATATCATCTCAACACCGTCGCTCGTTACAACCGACAATGAAGAGGCAAGCCTCAACGTTGGTCAGGAAGTACCGTTTGTCACTGGCTCATATTCGAATACCGGAGGAGGCGCCGGAGGCGCAGTCAATCCGTTTCAAACCATCCAGCGTGAACAGGTCGGTGTGAAACTGACCATTACGCCGCAAATCAATGAAGGTAACTCTTTGTTACTTGAGATTACGCAGGAGATATCGAGCATTGCTCAGTCCGCGGCCGGCGCCGTCGATCTCATTACCAATGAACGCATAATTGAGACCACAGTAATTGTCGATGATGGACAGATTCTGGTACTCGGCGGCCTTCTGGAAGATGTAATGCGCGAGAGCGAACAACGCGTGCCCTTCCTGGGTGCGATTCCAGGTATCGGTGCCCTCTTTCGTAGTCGTAAAACCGACCTCGTGAAAACAAATCTGTTGATCTTTATTCGACCCAAAATTCTACGCGACGCATCGCAAACGACGATCGAAACGAATTCGAAATACAACTATATTCGCAATGTTCTTAAAGAGAATAGTGGTGACGGCATCAACCTCATGAAAGATGTAGATACATTCCAGTTGCCTCCGTTTGAAGAAGCTAATCGCCCGGCGCCCGGTGTGACCCCATTATTGGATCAGGGTGAAGAAGAAGGCGAAGGTGAAGAAAGTGTCGATGGTGGCGAAGGCGAAGAAGAAAGCGCCGAGCAATGAGCGCCGAGACTGAAATCGCTTTGGAGACAGCCCAAGCCGTCGAAAATACTGGTGCTATTAAGCGCGCGTTGCCGTTCTCGTTTGCAAAGCGGCACGGCGTTCTGATTCGAGAAATCAGCCAGGAAAGCGCTGATGCAGTTTATCGTCCCGGCGTAACTCCGCAAAGCCTTGCCGAAGTACGTCGCTTTGCCGGCGTGCCACTAAACCTTTCACGCGTTACCGTCGAAGCGTTTGATGCGCTGCTGCAGGAGTCCTACGAACAAGGCAACCAAAAGGCCATGCAAATGGTTGGCGGCCTTGATGATGAAATGGACTTGTCGCAGGTCGCACAGGAACTGCAAGAGCCGTCGGATCTTTTGGAAAGTGACGACGACGCCCCGATCATTCGCTTTATTAATGCCGTCTTGACCGAAGCCGTAAAAGACAACGCCTCAGACGTGCATATAGAACCTTACGAGAATCGACTCGGTGTCAGATTTCGAGTCGACGGTGTGTTGCGCGAAGTTTTAGAGACACGGCGGCAACTCGCACCGCTAGTTGTTTCGCGTATCAAGGTCATGTCGAAGCTGGACATTGCAGAGAAGCGCCTGCCGCAGGATGGGCGCATATCCTTGCGCATCGCTGGACGCGCTGTGGACGTGCGTGTCTCGACCATGCCCTCTGGCCACGGCGAGCGAGTAGTACTGCGTTTGCTCGATAAGCAAGCAGGCCGACTCGACCTGAGTTCGCTCGGCATGGCCGATGAATCGAGCGCGATGATGGACGAACTCGTCCACAAGCCGCATGGCATCATCCTGGTAACAGGACCAACAGGTTCTGGTAAGACCACCACCTTGTACGCGGCGCTCGAAAGAATAAATGACAATAGCCGCAATATCATGACGGTCGAAGATCCTATCGAGTACTTCATCGATGGAATCGGCCAGACCCAGGTAAATACGAAAGTTGAGATGACGTTTGCACGCGGACTTCGCGCGATCCTGCGTCAGGATCCTGACGTCGTAATGGTCGGTGAGATTCGCGACATTGAGACAGCGGAAATTGCCGTGCAGGCCAGCTTAACGGGTCACCTGGTTCTCTCAACCTTACATACCAATACCGCAACCGGTGCGGTAGCGCGTCTTCGCGATATGGGCGTCGAGCCGTTCTTGTTGTCCTCGAGCATCATCGGCGTGATCGCCCAGCGGTTGGTCCGTGTATTGGATGACGACACCAAGGTCCCGCATACCGCGAACGAGTACGAGTGCAAATTGCTCGGCGTAGACCCGGCCAATCCGCCTACTATTTATAAACCAGGGCCTGGTCCGAACGGTGGCTACCATGGACGAACCGGTATCTACGAACTCATCGCGGTAGACGAAACTATGCGCACGATGATCCACGATGGTGCCAGCGAACAGGATCTCGATCGGCATGCCAGAAAGGCGAGCCAAAGTATTCGCGCTGACGGTCGGCGTCGTGTCCTTGCCGGCGAAACGACGCTGGAAGAAGTGTTACGCGTAACACGCGAGGATTAGGGTGGGCGCGTATGAATACGTCGCGCTGGATCCGGCCGGCAAAGAGTCGAAAGGTCTACTCGAAGGCGATACACCAAAACATGTTCGCCAAATCTTGCGCGAACGCAGCCTCCTTCCTGTTGCTGTCACTGAGGTTGCTCAAAAAGAAGCAAAGCGACAAACTAGTTTCTCGCTTCGCAGGGGTATTTCCGCCTCTGAACTCGCTCTCGTCACACGGCAACTCGCCTCACTAACGCAATCCGGCCTGCCGCTTGAAGAAGGGCTGCTTGCCGTCGCGCAGCAGAATGATAATCCGCG
>CAYWYT010000049.1:0-12281 GCA_964462665.1 uncultured Woeseiaceae bacterium
TAGCCGCCGTTTACGCATTGGTCGTAGCCGTATTTATCTATAAGGATTTGAAGCTTAGCGAAATCCCTAAAGTCCTTACTGAAAGCGCAAAACTAACCATAACGTTGATGTTCATTATCGCGAACGCTTATGTGTTCGCCTTTGTACTCACTACCGAACAAATACCACAGACCGCGGCTGAGATGGTTCTAAGTTCCGGCTTAAGCCCATGGATGTTTCTACTCGTCGTGAACTTGATTTTGCTGGTAGCGGGTAATTTCATTGATCCCACCTCCGTCATATTGATCGTAGTCCCTATTATTTTTCCAATTGCGATGAGCCTCGGCATAGACCCTGTACACCTGGGAATCATAATGGTCATTAATATGGAAATAGGTTTGGTTACACCGCCGGTGGGACTAAACCTATTTGTCACATCCGGCGTTACTGGTTTGTCACTAGTTGAAATGGTTTACGCGGCCTTGCCTTGGCTATTGTTGTTGTTGGCCGCTCTAATGCTAATTACCTACGTACCGGCTATCTCTACTTTCTTACCCAATATGATCTTTGACTAGTTGCTGCCAAGAAAGTCGAGCAGTATCGAATTGAATTCATCAGGTTGTTGAATATTGGGCAGATGCGCTGCTTCCTTAATGATCACCAGGGTAGAAGCTTCGATTCCCTGATGCAGCACTTCAGCTGACGCAACGGGGCACGCCGGATCACTTTCACCGACCATAACAATGGTCGGCGTTTTGATCTTACCCAGCACATCGCATTGACTCATATCGCGAATGGCACGGGCGCAGCCAATATAGCCGGTTACGTTTGATGCATTAATCATGTCGCGGACACGACCAACCTCGTCCGGATTCGACTTGTGATAAGGCGCGGTAAACCAGCGCCCCAGCGTTGCATCGGCAAGAGCTGCGGTGCCACCCGCTTCTGCTTCTGCAATTCTATCGTCCCACAAGTTTTTGGGAGGCATGACACATGCGGTATCGCATAACGCCAAAGACGAAATACGATCTGAATGATTGGCAGCCAACAACTGAGCAATAAAGCCGCCCATCGACAGCCCTACGAAATGGACCTTCTCGATATTCAGAGCATCCAACAAACCAATCGCATCAGCTGCAAACATCGGAATCGAATATGGGGTATCCGGCGCGTCAGTACCGCCATGACCGCGCGTGTCGTAACGCAACATTCTATAGCCGGCGCCTGTTATCGCCTCCAGCTGATCGTCCCACATGGTGTAGTTGCTGATCAGACTATTGCTGAACATGACCACCGGCCCATCCGCAGGACCGTCGAGGCGATAGTTAATGGAAATTCCGTTTGCTGTAACAGTTGATGACACTTTTCTACGTCCTTTTTTAGAATCCGTAAAGTTCGACGGGGTTGTCGACAAATATTTTTTGATGAGTCGCTGTGTCGGCCGTCCAATCAAGTACGTGATCGACGAGATCCGCGTCATTAGGCATAAAGCCATAAGTCGCAACGTGCGGCCAGTCTGTACCCCAAACCACGCGGTCCTGATTGGCCTCAATAAGGGCTTGGGCAGTTGGGGTCACATCAAGATACGGCGTTTGATCGCTGCTCGTTATTCGATACGTACCGGTTAGTTTTACCCAGCAGTGGCCATCGCGTACGAGATTGAGAAAGTCCTGAAACCCAGGATGGTTAATACCTTCAGAGGTTTTCATGTAGCCCAGATGCCCGATCGAAATATCGACTGGCAGTTTTCCAAGCGTGTCGCGAATATCCGGAAATTCATGCACATGAATAAGGAGTTCCAGATGCCAGCCAAAGGGTTTTAGTCGTTCGGCGAAAAGACAAAACTCCTTGATGGAAGCAAAGGGCATGCCACCTTTGTCGACCAGATTAACGCGGATACCGCGAACGCCTTTGGCGTGAAAATCTTCTAATTCCTTGTCGGTGACTTCCACTCCAACCGCAATGACTCCGCGAATGCGATCAGGATACTTAGCGATTGCATCCAACATCGCAGAATTATCCGTACGGTAAACACTTGGCTGGGTAAGGACAAGACGATCAACGCCGAGTGACGCATGCAAGTTCAGTAACGTATTAAGATGTGCTTCCGCAGGCGTGTAGCCACGTTGGGGCGACAGCGTATACTCGTCTTGAGATCCAAAAACATGGGCATGTGAATCCACAGACCCGGCCGGTAGCTTGATCCTGGGTTTTCTCAATTCGGCGTCTGGCGGCGGACAAACAGGAATGTCGGTTTGTGCTAAGTCTTTAGACATCTTCATATTTTATCGCTTTCCGCTCAGCTAAGTAATGCAACAATGAATACCTCGGCCTATCTGACTATTCAATCACCCTAGTCTGTCGCAAAATTTTTGCTACGCTTGTAACGTAATTAACCAACAGAACTCAAAAGGAGTTTGTAATGCAGTTTGTTTCAATAATTCGAAAAGTTTTAGCTCGAACGGCTATAGCAGTTGCCGTTATGCTGGCTGCCCTCGGCACCGCAGCGGCTCAGGACAAACCTAACATCCTGGTCATTTGGGGAGACGATATCGGTCAATCCAATATTTCGGCCTATACCATGGGAATGATGGGTTATCGCACACCCAATATTGATCGAATCGCGACAGAGGGCATGATCTTCACCGACTATTACGGCGAACAATCGTGCACCGCAGGACGCTCTTCTTTTATAACCGGCCAATCTGTTTTCCGCACTGGTCTGTCTAAAGTTGGTATGCCGGGCGCATCGCAAGGTATGCAGATTGAAGACCCCACGATCGCGGGCCTGTTGAAAGCACAAGGTTATGCGACTGGTCAGTTTGGTAAAAACCATCTGGGTGATCGCGACGAAATGCTGCCGTCAAACCACGGCTTTGACGAGTTTTACGGCAACCTGTATCACCTGAATGCCGAAGAGGAGCCGGAACTCGACGACTACCCGAAAGATCCAGAGTTCGCTGAGCGATATGGACCCCGCGGTGTGATCAAGTCTTCTGCTGACGGCGAGATCGAAGATACCGGGCCGTTGACGAGGAAGCGGATGGAGACAGTTGACGAAGAGACGTCGGCTGCGGCCATCGACTTCATCAAGCGCAGTGAAGCAGACGGAACACCGTGGTTCGTCTGGTGGTCCGGCACGCGTATGCATTTCCGTACCCATGTTAAGGAAGAATTGCGTGGCATTTCGGGTCAGGACGAATACGCAGACGGCATGGTTGAACATGACATGCACATCGGCCAGTTTCTGGATCTTCTGGATGAACTCGGCATTGCCGATGAGACCTTTGTTCTCTACTCGACCGATAACGGCCCGCATATGAACAGCTGGCCGGATGCAGCGATGACACCGTTCCGTGGTGAGAAGAACACGAACTGGGAAGGCGGCTGGCGCGTACCGGCAATGATTCGCTGGCCCAGCAAGATCGAAGCAGGCCAGGTGTCGAACGAAATCATGCACCACATGGACTGGCTACCGACGTTCCTTGCAATGGCAGGTGTACCCGACATCAAAGAACAGCTTCTGAAAGGCGGTGTCCGTGCAATTGGACGCAAGTACAATGTTCATCTTGATGGCTACAACTCACTGGACTACTTGCTCGGTGAAGAGGAAATGAGCCCACGTAAGGAGGTCTTCTATTTCTCCGATGATGGCGATTTAACGGCGCTTCGTTACAACGACTGGAAAGCGATTTTCCTGGAGCATCGCTACCCACAAACGCTGCAAGCCTGGGCGGAGCCATGGACACCACTGCGTATACCGCTGTTATTCAACCTGCGTCGTGATCCTTACGAGCGTTCGAATATCACATCGAATACTTACTGGGACTGGTACCTCGACCATGTATTCCTGCTGCTACCGGCAGCGGAATATACAGCGGATTTTCTCGCCACATTCGAGCAGTTTCCGCCACGCCAGAAGCCCGGCAGTTTCACTATTGGCGATGCGAAAGACATGATCCTGTCGCAGGTTGGAAGCAAATAGATTCGTTAAAGGCCCCTTCTTGGGGCCTTTTTTTTGTTGCTTGCTCAAGTAGAGAATGACGTTGAGACTTCCCCGCTCTGAAAGTCCGCGCTGAACCGGAAATGCGAGTATGACCCCGTCATACTCAGCAATCTGGCGCCCAACTCATCGTACTGTAAGTTAACAACGACCAGACCTGTGTCCTCGGCCGTTCCCGCGATTGCAAACTCGTAACGCAACTTGGTCGCATCGTCATTCGCCCATTTTGGAGGGCCAATCAGACTGAATACTTCATCTCGCCCCGGCAGTTCCTGCATGTCCTCCGCTGAGAGGGTGATGCCAGCTGACCGTGTGAAAGGGTTGAGGTTATTTTCGCAGGCAGACGCGGTCATTCGCTCGATGCGCTCGGGGTTGAGGTCGAACGGCATGTTTGTGGTGACGTCCATCTGTGCGAGCTGGTATTCGTCATCATTCTTGCGAAATTCAAGCTCAATTGGCACCGCAAAATCTTCACCTTCCGAAGCGCCAGTCTTACTCACGATGTATCGCATGCTTAGCGCATCTGGTGTATAGGTTTCCGATTGCGGCTGCACGCCGGCTAGCCATTTTACATCGCCGGCGCGGATCACGGGCTTGAGGAATGACACGTGTATTCCGTCACCTTCAGAGATGCGAATACTGTCCTCCGGACCACACATTTGAGCCCGCATTGTGTAGACCCTGTCGATCATGCAGCCCGGCAGGACGAGCAGCGCACTGAGTGCGCTGCTCGCCAGTATTGCGCGCCGGGCAACATTGGTCGCCGCTGCTTTAGGCAACATCGATTTTCACCTCGGACCGACCATTAGCCTCTTGCTCTGCCTTGGGCAAGTTAATGTGCAGAATGCCATGGGCAAGGGTCGCACTCGCCGCCTCGCTATTTACTTCATTGTCCAGCGAGAGTTTGCGTGAAAAATCACCACTCAACTGCTCAAGAAATACGCGCCGACCTTCGGTTTTGGCTGCGGGCCGAGTTCCACTTACAGTCACATCGTTAGAGCCAACAGACAAAGACACATTTTCAATATCCACACCCGGAAGCTCGGCGCTCACCAGATACGCGTCATCATTTTCGCTGACGTCGAAACGTGGCCAGAAAGACATGCACTGTTGTTGACCTACAAACGCCGGCAAGTACCCGATTCGGGACACGATTTCTTTCCGCAGAGATTGCAGGCCCTGACCCGTATCCAAACAGGTCTCCGGACGGTCGTGCCACCAGTCTTTGAGTTTCTTAACGTTCTGTTCGTTGTTCGCGTTCATAGTAGTCTCCTCATTCGTAAAACAAATACCAAAGAACTCCCAACCATCAGCCACCCGAGGACGGCGAGGTGTCCTGCCGCAAGCAATTGACTGCCGGCGATCATCAAGCCCGCTCCTGCTACTGCAACAGCGAGACTCTTGTTCGAACGTTCCACATGACGCAGGCCGCGTTTCGCCTCGGGCGAAAGATTTGTTGTTATGCCCAGACTTCCGTCTTCGACCCTGCTCAATAGTTGCTCCATCCGCAATGGAATACCGAGCAGCTGGCGGGCACCGTCAGCGATGGCGTCGCTAAGATCAGGTTGTGCACCGGACTCGGTGCCGGCCGCAAGGCGTGTGGCAAATGGAATGGCCTCAGAGAACGGTGAAAACTCAGGGTCCATTGCCGTTGTTACGCCGGCCAGCATGCCGATGGCACGAAAGATAAATAACAGGTCGACAGGAAACTGCATCGGTGCCTCGTAAACCAGATCGCGATACTCGTCCATAAAGTAGCGAGCTTCGGTTATGGCCAGCTCTCTCATATCGCCCATGCGAACGCCTGAGAATCTCTGCAGCATATCCGCCGTCGCTTCTTCGATGCGCTCAAGATCACCATGCGGTAACAAGACACCGGCCGATTTATATGCCTGCATAATCCTTCTGGCATCTTGCGTGCCGATGCCGATGATATAGTCGCGCATTGATTGTCGAAGTTTCTCCGGAACCACGGCCATCATGCCGAAGTCGATAAACACGATCTGAAATGGCTGCGTAGAGCTGCCACCAGACCTGATAAAGAGGTTACCCGCGTGCGGGTCGACGTGGACGAAATTCGTAACGAAGATCTGCTCCATGTAAACCTCGAACAGGGTCTTCGCGACAGCGGCAGGATCTATGCCGTGCTTGTGCAGTGCATCATGGTCATCGATTTTGATATTGCCGACATGCTCCATAGTGAGCGTTCGCTTTGACGAATACGGCCAGTAGATTTTTGGCACATAGACGGAATCGTTGTCGGCGAATTGCTCCGCAAAGCGCTCAGCGTTCTTTCCTTCGGACTCGAAGTTGAGCTCCGCACGAGTAACCTCGGAAAACTCGTTCGACAGGCTGTCGAGATCGACGCGACTGTTGATCGGTTTGTAAATCTTCAGCCAGCGAATCGCCTGCGTTATCGCCGCAAGGTCTGAGTCGACAAGCACTTGAATGCCTGGGCGAAGTACTTTAACCGCGACTTCCTCACCTTCGACGGTCGTCGCGTTATGAACCTGCGATAAAGAGGCCGCGCCAATAGGCTGCGGGGAAAACTCATCGAATATCGCCGCCAGCGGTCGTCCGAAATCCTCTTCGATCTGGTCGATCACGGGCTGCAGCGGAGCAGCAGGAACCTTGTCCTGCAAGCCTGCAAGTTCCTTGATGACTTCAGGTGGCAGCACATCCATTCGAACACTCAGGAACTGGCCGAGTTTGATCAGTACGCCGCCCAGTTGCAGTGCGAGTTCGCGAAACTCGACCGCGAGTTTTTGCCACCGCAGCATCTGCTCGCTGCGAAATATCTGCAAGCCCTTGCGGTTCAGGATCACGTCCCACCACAGCACGTGCAGAAAAACGCGCAAGAAGTAATTGCGAACTTTTCGGTGCCTGCGCGGATCGAGCTGAATGCCTGGTCCACTGTCCATGTAGCTACTCCAAAGCCAAGACTGGCGTCAACTGTAGCTATGGAGCAACTGCTTATCTGGTCAATTGGTGCCCATTGTTAGTCAATTTCGCTCACCGAATTCGATACGATAAGCGGCACCAGGCGTGGTCTCGAAAATAACATGATCGTCGTCCGGCGAATCCGCTGCTACTACCTGGCCTGCTGTTGTGACGCGTACGCGTTTGTCGGTTCTGATCACACACTTATTACCAAGGTCCGAGCGCAGTACCGCTGATTCCAGTGCACCGTCCGACCAATCGAGGTCGATCTCAAATCCGCCTCTGGCGCGTAGACCTCTGACTGATCCTGCCGACCATTCTGCTGGCAGCGCTGGCAAGAATCGCAGCTCACCGCGCTGCGACTGCAACAGCATTTCCGTGATGCTAGCCGACGCGCCAAAATTTGCATCCACTTGCAGCGCGCGGCCGCATAGCGAAAACAGATTGGGTAGCGATGATTCGGTTAGAAGCGCTCTGAATTCCGCGAGCGCAGGTTCAGCTTCATATAGCCGCGCCCAGAATCCAATCTTGTGGCCGTAGGACCAGCCACAGCCACCGGTTCCCCGGCGCCTTATCGTTACCGCCGCCGCCTCGGCCTGCCGCGGAGTTTCCTCTGGCGATATCTCCGATCCGGGATACAGTCCCCACAGATGGGAAATATGTCGGTGTTCAGGTTCGATCTCGTCCCAATCCACTATCCATTCCTGAAGCTGTCCGTGCTTGCCTATCTGCACCGGGGCCAAGCGGCTTCTCTGGCTGGCTATTTTTTCAACCAGGTCAGCATCCAATCCGAGATGTGTCGCTGCAAGACGGAAGTTTTGAAATACTGCCCGGATAATTTCCATATCCATGGTTGGGCCGATCGCCATCGTTCGCGCTTTTAGATAGGACCCGCTCACCTCGTCGAAAAATCGACCGTTTCCTGGCCGGGCCGGAAAATTTTCCGGCGAGTTCGAAGGCGCCGTTACCAGCCAGCCGCTATCAGGATGCTCGACGAGAATGTCGGACAGGAACATGACGGCACCCTTGATTAGCGGATAAACCTCGCGTAGATAATCCTCATCCTCCGTAAACAGGTAGTGCTCCCAAAGATGCGTCGTCAGCCAGGCACCACCAACAGGCCATGCTCCCCAGGACGGGCCATCCATTGGTGCCGCCGCACGCCAGATATCCGTGTTTTGGTGGAGTACCCACCCGCTTGCGCCCCAGTGCTCTTTGGCCACACTCGCACCGGTTTCAGAAACCTCCCTGATGAGTTGCGTGAGCGGGCCTGTCAACTCGGACAAATTCGCAGATTCCGCCAACCAGTAATTCATCGGCAGATTGATGTTGACGGTGTACTTACTGTCCCACCAGGGATTAGCCATATCATTCCAGATGCCTTGCAGATTGGCCGCTTCCGTACCCGGACGTGAACTGGCAATCAACAGGTAGCGGCCGAATTGATAGTAAAGCGCCGCCAGACCAGGATCGGGATTGTTCGCAAAGCGTGCGATGCGCTCGTCAGTCGGCAAATGGGCAAAGCTCTCAGTCCCGATTTGCATCGAGACCCGCCGAAACCAACTTTGATGTTCGGCTATGTGATCCGCCTTCAATTGCTCATATGAACGGCCCACTACTTTCTGCAGCACTGCATCTACGCGGGCTTCCTGATCAGCACTAACGTCGTGGTAGTTCACGAAGTTAGTCGCAGCTGCGATAACCAAGGTAGCCGTAGTAGCATCGCGGACGTGCAGCGTCTTGTAATCAACCTCAACTTCACCGCCATCGGACTTCGCGATCAGGCGGGCTTCATAGCGTAGCTTTCCTTCGACGCCCAGGTAGTCGTCGCTCTTACCATGAATTTTCAATCCGTCGGGCGGTACCCCGTCCCACTGGAAATAGCCTGTTCCGTAATTGGAGTGAGTCTGATTTCGAGCGCCATGCAGTTCGGCCGAGAATGTCAGTGCACCCGGCTGATCGGCCGTTATTCGTACAACGATGACCTGGTCAACTGCCGTCGAGAACACCTCTCGCGTATAGCCGACGCCCCCAACCCGGTATGAAACCCGACTGATGGCATCGTCGATATCCAGCTCCCGCCGGTAGTCCGTTACTTGTTCGTGTCCAGGAAAGAACAACCAGAGGTCCCCGAGCGACTGGTACTTCATCTGCTCGTAAGGCTTGCCCATCATCGTCCGGCCAAACAGATCGTGCGCCTTGTCGACCTCCCCTGCGAAAAGCAGCCGCTGAATTTCCGGTAACGCTGCGGCGCCGCCTGACGTCGTCGGGTCATATGGCCCGCCTGCCCAGAACGTCTCTTCGTTCAACTGAATGCGTTCTACGGCAGTCTCACCGAAAACCATCGCTCCCAGGCGACCATTTCCTACTGGAAGAGCGTGAGTCCACTGCGCTGCCGGTTGTCGATACCAGAGCTCCAGATCGGACCAGTCAGCATCGCTGGATACTGTGTCCTGCGAATTCGCCGGGGCATGCATGCTCGTTACGAGCATGAAGACGAGAAGCGTGAGCCGAGATCGCAGTGCCGGCCCCTTTTGAACACCCGAACATTTTTGACTGCCCACAATTTGTCTCCGATTAATGCGACTTCGTATAATGTATATGAAAGTCACATCGATAATAAATTATGATCAACACTCACTCATCCGGGATGCGTTATGCCAATCATTGAACCAGTTGACGAAACACTGAAGGAGCTGGAGGGTATTCATCTGTGGCACGCTCCCTTATCGAGCTGCTCGCAGCGAGTCCGGATTACTCTGGCGGAAAAGGGGCTCGATTTTACGAGCCACGTGATTGATCTTCATGCAGGTGAAAATGCGACGGAAGAGTATCAACGCATTCACCCTAAGGGCCTTGTTCCTGCGATCGTGATTGACGGCGAGCTGATTATCGAGTCAATCGATATCATCAGTGAACTGGAACGAAGATTCGAACTGCCTTCGCTAAGAGCGACGGGAGCAGAGCTCGAAGCTGAAATGCTAACCGTTATGCAGCGCGCTGATGACGCGCAAGCAGCGCTAAAGCTGCTGACGTTCGAGTTTCTTTTTCGATTAGCGCCACCACCGTCAAAAGAAAGCGTCATCGCATTTCAGCGCAATCACAAGAACGATGCATTGACCAAATTCTATCGTGATTTTGCTGCCGGTTTCGAGCGAGATCGAGTGCTGTCCGCAGCGTCGGATGCACATGCCGATTTCCAGTTTCTGGATAATCAACTAAGCGACGGCAGACCGTTTCTGTGCGGTAGCGATTTTTCACTTGCCGATATCGCCTGGATGTCGAATTTTCACCGCTTCGAACTTATAGGATGGCCACTACAGCGATATCCGAACCTGCTGCGGTGGTCGGGGCGCGTGAAAGAGCGGTCGAGTTACAAGGTAGGGCTCATGGACTGGGAACCAGCCGGGTTTACGAAAATGGTAAAACCGAAACAGGAAGAACGCGTTCGCGCCGGAGACGGCGTCGAAACTTATATTCACGATAGCTAGTCAGCACCCGGAAACTGTAGTTCAGCCAGAATCGCCTGGTATCTTTGATCCTCGCTCAAAGCCGCTGACACGCTCCAACCAACATGATCCGCCTGAAAAATACCGATGAAAGGCGTGAGCGGATCTTTTGTTTCCACCACGCGTGATACGAGCTCGACCAGGCTCTCTGAATCACCCTCCAGCGCGTACAAGTAGGCGAGTCCTCCGTCAATTATCTCGGGATTTGCGTCATGTGTCGCCTCGATGCGCGCTTTCGACTGAGCGTACTTGTCATCATGACCACATACTTTGTAGCTCCACGCCAACCAGGAATCCGGCAGGGTCGACGGGTGATTGTTCATGAGTTCCTCAGCCTTTTCGCCCTGCTCAAGAGCGGCGTCACACTGGCCATCCAGAGACAATGCGACCGCATGTTTAACGTACGACCAACGACTGCCAGGATGGAATCGGTTCCAGTCGCCGAAGGCTTTTACAGATGCCGCAAAATCGCCGGCAAACAACGCGGCGAGACCGACAGCATGCAGCGAGCTTGAGTCGAAACCATCAAGGGCAAGAGCATGGGCGGCCACTTCCTGTGCGCGGTCTGCTCGCGATGTCAGCACCAGAAAATCAGTGTATCGATGATAGGGAACAGAGATTTTCGGATTGAGCGCGATTGCCGCTTCGTAAGATGCTTCAGCCGCAGCCCAGTCAAATAGAAAGTACTGCTGGATCGTTGCCAATGCCGTGTGTGCTTCAGCCAGCTCAGGCGCCAGAGCGACGGCGGTGTATGCAGCAGCGCGCGCCTCTTCGAGCGATGCACCGTCATGATCACCACTACCGTAAGAAATCATTTGCGACAATGCGTCGGCAATGTCCGCGTACGGCCGTGCAAATCGTGGATCAATCCGAATAGACTCACGCAGCTCTTCGACTCCTTCCTGAATCGATTCAGGATTGGTCGACTGGATCAGAAAATGGCCGCGCAAGTAGTGCTCGTAGGCGGCCGAATCGTCAGTGCCCTGGGACGCGCTTGAGTTCGTTTTTGAAACCGTCGCTTGCAAACCCAAACCGGTCTTGATGGACTCAACAATGGATCTCTCAAGATCAATCAGCTCCTTCATCGGTCGAGTCAATCGCTCTCCCCATATTTGACGGTCGTCCCTGACGTCAACAAATGATGTGGAAACAACGATCTCCCCGGAGACTTTTTCCAGGCGACCGCGAATAATGCCGTCGACACCGAGCACCTCAGCGAGCTTAGCCGTATCTTGAATGTCGTCCCTGAATCGAAATGCAGCAGACTTGGAAATCACTTTTACATCCGGCATTGTCGCCAGCCAGTTAATGAGGCTCTCGGCGATACCGTCACAGAGAAATTGAACGTCTGCATCACCGCCTGAGTTTTCGAATGGCATGACAGCCAGTGTCCGGGCTGGGGCCAAGTACTCGCTGGCTGGGGCCATGCCTGCAGGTGTTGTGTTCCAGTACCAGACACAAGCGACTGCGGCCGCGGCAACTACAAAACTGTAAGAGCCTATCTCTGCTCGGGAAAATTCTTGTGCACCGGCTTCGCCGTGTCGCCAATTCCACAGAATCGCCGCCGGAAACAAAAGCACCGCGCCGATGAGGCTGGCAGTCAGCAGGCGCGAATCGAGATCGTAGTTGTTGATGAAAAATTCTACAGCTTGCAACCAGATGAAAGTCACGCTGGGGTACGCGACCAACACTCGCCAGATGCGGCGCTCTACAAGGCGGTCAAGAAAGTCTTTCATACGCCGAGTCTACACTAACGATTTACGGCACTACGCATGACGATGCGATAGACTTTCCTGTCTTAAAGAGGGCGGGAAATGTCACTAAAACTTCGCTTGATCATCATGCAGTTC